>CAZOSQ010000431.1:0-3340 GCA_964582245.1 uncultured Bacteroidales bacterium
AAAAACTATAAACCCCGCGTTTGCAGGATCAGAAGGGCAATATTCATTCAGGTTTTTACTAAATCAAATCGTGGAAATCAATGGTGCACCAAGCGACATTTTTTTATCTTTCGATAGCAACATTGAAGCTTTACAAAGTGGGTTAGGTTTGATATTTGAAAAAAATGTTATAGGTGTAGTAAATCAATCGAAATTCAATTTTAATTATAATTATCGATTTAAACTAAATGAATTGTCTGAAATTGCATTGGGGACGGGATTAAAAAGAACATCAATTTCCTTATCTTCAAATAGGCCTAATGATCCAATTATTAATATCGATGCTAACCACATAAATTATGACCTTGATTTAGGCATTACATATTCTTTTCCTAATTTTTCATTCGGATTTTCAATTGTTAATATCTTTAAAAGTAACAAATTTGAATCGGTAGAAATCTTTAATTCAAGAAATTCTCAATTATTTAATAATTATATATCTTACAAAATTAAATTGAATGATAATTTTGAATTTTCACCTTCTGCTTTTGTATCCCTTGGCGATGGTTTGAATAATTATGATCTTAATGTTATTAGCAGGATAATGAAAATTTTTTCTTTAGGTTTCAATATGAGATGGCAGGGTGAAGATAATTTAAATAATACAGATTTTTCAATTATTACCGGGGCAGGCTGGAAAGACAACCTTGAGATTTTTTTGATAGCCTACTCCTACCGAAATTATGATACTATTAAAAAAGATCTGAAAAGTTTTCAAATGGGTTTAAAAGTAAACATTAACGATTGATAAGGGCAATCTATCAAATGACATTTTTCAATTAAGCTTTTTGCTCAATTCCCTAACTACAAATCAAAAGTAACTTGGGTTATATTGTTTAGTATAGTAGCCTACCGCGTGGCACTTTACCAATTTTAATTCCAGGACTACGTAACATTTTTATTTGATGAGCTAAAACACTCCTTGACTAATTAATTATTCTCAACGGTTTTATTGATGTAAAATCAGAACTCAGTAATTTCGGCTTTTCATAGAAATAGAATCCAAAATTAGTTTTTTAAAAATAATTGTATTTTTCTTCCTGAACCATCGGGTATTTCAGGCACTTTTCTATTTATTTCGGTAAGAAAAGCATTGAATTTCTCTTTAGTTTTCTTTTGATATTCCATTTGTGGTGTCAGCCATATTTTAATGTTATCATTATTTGATTCTAATATACCAGCACTTCTTGTAATATGCCTGAACATCACATGATCGTCGCGATAGTTGTTGTAGGTTTCTTTAAATGGGGCAAATGTGAGATAGAAAATATTTCTGGCCAACATTTTAATGGCATCCATATAATTTTTGGTATTGGTATCCAGCCTCACGTATTCCTGCTCTATCAATTCATCTATTCTCGATACATATTTAGTGGTGGCACTTCTTTGCTCTTCAAGGTTTAGTAATTGCTCATTTAATTCATCCACTTTTTTATAGATCCTGCTTTTGCGTTGTTTTAGTCTTTCTGGTAGCTTATCTGTATCTTCCTGATATTTTTCTATGAACCGGTGTTTGGACAAAAGCGCTGTCTTCAGCTTGTTACGTATCTTGTGAATCTCCTTGGTCAGCGTTTTATGTTCACTACAAATATATACTTTGTCCTCTATTTTAGTTTTCAAGTCCTTATAATCAGTAAAGGCGTAGCTGGTTATTTGGTTCAGGCCAAAGTGTTTAATCATGTATTTAAAATCATTCTCTTGTACCCACCTGTTAAGCATTAGTTCTATTACCTGTTGAGCATCCCGCTTTTTATCGTCAGTGAGGATAGATACTTCTATTAGCACTTTCCAGTTTTTATCATACACCCGTACAATAATTTGCCTCATACGCTCATTCTTATGCCAGACCTTTTCCTGGTAGCGATAGTGAACAAGTTTAGTGTCTTTTTTATGGTTCCTTGTTTTAATAATATGACCGTGTTGGCAAGGAGCATCTTCATCCCATTGAATAGCTTCATAGCCTTTTTCCCAGGTTATAATATGGCTATTGGGGCTTTCTATTATTTTTTCAAATACATCCATTGAATATATCCCTCTATCGATGATATAAGTAAGCACGGCTTCTTCATTGAAATTGTACAGCGACCGAAAATGCTCTACATTACCGGTAAA
The DNA here is from genome assembly GCA_964582245.1 of uncultured Bacteroidales bacterium. Classification (GTDB taxonomy): domain Bacteria; phylum Bacteroidota; class Bacteroidia; order Bacteroidales; family CAZOSQ01; genus CAZOSQ01. The sequence continues at coordinate 2,152 of CAZOSQ010000431.1, forward strand.
CCTTTCTCTCAAATCATAAAAATTATCTGAAGTATTAAAATAAACCGGCTGCCCACCGGTAGTATGAATATAATCCATGTTCAGGCCCTTATCTGCCAGCCTGACTGATGGACACCAGGTGGAGAGTGTTTTCAGAAAACCCGTATAATGTTTGGTGTGGGGGTCGTAATAGAAATCTTGTTGCTGGTTTACACCTAATAGCTCAGCGTTGACCTGCATTATCTTTTCCGTGTTTTCAATGGTGGCTGCATCTTTCAGGGAAATCCGCTGTGTGCGAAGCGTTTTGTAAACCTTGCCAAACATGGCATGCATCGAGGTATAATTCAATTCTTTGCTTTGCTCTATGTTTTGACATCCTAATAATATAGCTGCCAGCCATTGGCGGATATAATGAAGCCCGCTTTGGGAAAGCTTGTTAAAAAAAGGTGCAAATATCAAGACTCCTAAATGAAAACAAAACTTACCATGACCATCTCCTTGTCCCTGTCCGAAATTTTTAAATATATTATTGGGATTTTTGCCGGAAAGTAGCTGATTATCAGTGAATTGCAAATTGTTTTCATCAAATATGGTTGATTCATTGCATTGGCATCCTGAAGCCGGATTGGAACTGCTGCAGGGGGGCTCTACGCCAGATGGTCCTTGTATATCCTTTTTTTTATAGCATCAGCCATGGGCCTGCGCTCCTTGTAGGCTTCCTTTAATTTGGCTAATAAGGGCCTGATAGTTTCTGCACTTAGCTCTAACTTGAATACTTCTTTTATATCTTGGCGTATTTCTTTGCTGTAACTATATTTATTGCGCTTATACACATGTTCAAATGCATGTACAATATAGGCTACTATTTCAGGCTTAAGCTTTTTGTTGCCACCTTTGCCGGCAAAAGCATAGTAAACGGTTTGCTCATCCCCACTCTTCAAGGCTTCACCCCATCGTTTGTAAGTGGGATAGCAAAATCCGAAATTTTCAATCAAAACCTTCACCTTTACACCGCTATTGTATAATCGGGCCAGCAGCAGTTTAAGTTCAGGATTATTAACATCGTTTTCTACTACTTCGTATAATCCCAGCCCAAAGTATACATGAACCTTATTATGCTTAGTGTCTTTATATATGGAGAAACTATTGCGACTATCTGCTCCTATGATTAGTTGTAATCCTTCTGGCATAATTACTAGTATATAATGAA
>CAZOSQ010000432.1:0-3334 GCA_964582245.1 uncultured Bacteroidales bacterium
TTATCCCAACTTTCTTTTAATATGCACATTTACAGTTCGTGCTTTTTTAATTTTTGCTAAAATAATCTTTTTAAAATTCTGTAACAATACCACAACCTGGGTATTTTCAACATTTCCCCCGAGAGGTTATTTAATTTTAACTCCCTGAAATTTAATATTTTACTTTTTTTTTGAAATCAAGCAGGTAACCTGTTCATGGTATATTACATTTGTAGACTAAATTTTAGCCTATAAAAAGATTATGATTAAAATAAGTAAAACCCATGCCCCCTTAAGGTGCATTTCCTGTTTTCGGGGTTATTGAAGACCACGATGGCGGTTTTTGTTAAAAGGGTTGGGGTACACGTGCCCCCCTGCCGTTTCGGGCCTGGAAAGCATGATACCTGCTTAGATTAATGCCCCTTTATACCCTACTCTCCTGTCGTTACAGCTTTCACTTCTTTTTCGAGCACTTGGTTGTTGTTTCCCGGGGTTACATGGACGAAACTGCCGTTTCCGGCAGCTGCCAGCTTTTCCATGTTTAGTAGTTTGGCGGTGCTCGCACCAAAATAAAAGACGGTAAAATACAAACTTTTTTTGGCTTGCTTTGCCACTTGTTTGTATATGCTGTTCGGCAATTGAAAATGCCCGCCTGTGGCCATTATGATCCTGTTGTTGCCTTGTTCTATGTAATTTTTAAGTGCTGTTTTACAAGCCAGTTTAATGCCAGGGGCGGCATCCGTGGTTCCTTCGTATTCCAGTGAATCTATGGTATTTTCTATGAACGAGGTTTCCTTGCAACTGGTAGGTGGCAGAATAACTGATGATTTGCCGGAAAAAATGACAATGGTCACGTAATCTTCTTCCCGGGTAACATTCAATAAATTTTTGAAAGATTTTTTTAACAATGGCAACTTGTCCTCGTCTTTCATCGAGGCGGAAACATCCAGGAGCAACACGAGGTTATCGTGAGCGTAGCCATCGGCATGCCGAAATCGATTCGGCCGGTTAGCCAAACCCCGTTATAAAAAACATACCGGTGATGCGACAAAAATCGATGCGGACTCGTGAACATAAATAAAGAATAATGAGGGTTGTGAATAACTTTCACCCTGCTTGATTACATTTTTGATTCAAGCAACACGCGATCAACCGGGAGTTTCAAATAATCCCGGGCGACCCCCCCTCCTATCTCACTCCCCCTAACGTTGGGAGGATCAAGGTAAGTTTCGGCAAGAAAAATACATGCCACGGTAAGTTTTAATTCAATACTTCCGGGATTCCTTACCTCCCGCGACAAGAAATGGCGAAAAATTAAAAATTATTTATAATCTATAGCAACCCTAATCATTTTTTAAACAGTAAAAATGTATCCAATTCAACTTGTTTAAAAATAAAAGCTTTCACGTTCCGCCATTACTTGTTCCTGCATTATGCAGGGTTAGGTCTAGTGTCATGTCAATGATAAAGCGTCCTGACGTTTCAGCCACTACGCTGGGTTCAAGGTGAATCCGATGCGCTTTAATACATGTGACGCGTCACTAGCGGAAACCTTACCTTCAATTTCAATCGTTGTTTATTGACAATTCATCCTCCCGTGGTTTGCCGGTTGTGTGAATCTTGATCATTGGTGTTTCCTTGTCACCCGAAACGTCCTGCAAGGGAGTAATCTTTGTTTATCTTTCCCCGGGCATGACAACATGCTTGTGAATTATGGCCAGGAACTTATCAAAAGGCAGGGGCTTGGAAACAAAATCATGGAACCCGGCCAACCTGCAACTTTTCTCCATGTTTTCATGTAAAAAAGCGGTTTGTGCAATTACCGGTATCCCCGGTTGAATTTCTTGGACCTTGTTTAGCAAATTAAGGTAGTCAATCCCGATATAAACAATCTCGGTGACAACGGCATCATAATGATGTTCCCGCAGTTCTACCATGGCTTGGAAACCATTGATCACGTGGATAATTTCAACATTATACTGGTCTAATAACTCGGAAACAAGGTAAAAACTTGGCTGATCCGGGTCAACGAACAGGATTCTTTTTGTGGCAGGATAAACTCCTGGAGTTTCTCCTGCAATGGTTAACGGTTTGTTTTTTAAGGTGTACATAATATTAAGACTTAAAGTTTTCTTATACAAATATAATAAATAAAACCATACATATATGGTATTTTTTATCTATGATTACGCACAGGGTAACAAATATATGGTTTTATACTTTCTTTTGTATATGAATAAGAAAAAAGAACAAAAAGAAAAATATATAAAAGCCCTTGGCAAAAGAATAAAGGAGTTGCGGATCAAGAAGGGCTACAATAATTATGAGTATTTTGCCTATGATAATGATATTGCCCGTTCTCAATATGGCACTTATGAAAGAGGGGAAGATATTAAATTCTCTAACTTAATGAGGGTGATAAAAGCTTTAGGCGTAACACCTAATGAATTTTTCTCTAAAGAGTTTTCGAAAGAACTTATGGAAGATTTTCCCGAAGAAAATAAAAAATAATGCCGGAATCTTGCTTCCGGTATCCTGAACCTACCTGGTATCATCACCGTTAGCAAAGATATTGATAATTACGGGAGTGGTATTTTGTCATCCGAGAAAAACCCTGGAAGGAATTATGTTGGGGTACCCGGGGGAAACCATGGAAAAAGGAAGTTTGAAACTATATGCTGAACTTTTAGAAAGAAGAATAGAACTACAATTTTTTAAAGATTTTAGAAGAAAGTTTTGTTTTTATCGTAAACCCGGGGGGTTAACAAAATCAATGCCACCTGGCACTGCTTTAACTTTTATTGTCACATGGAAGATTTAACCCACTTTTTTTGCCATGGTTCCCCTAAAGCTTAAGCGACACGCGGTACAGTCCGCCAGTAAACCATTGAACTTTTCTCTACGCCCAAAATTTTCCCCTAACGGTTTTTTGAAATATTGAAAAATTATCGTAAAATTGATGAAGATTTTATAAAAAATCCGGCACGATCTTGAAAAATTAAGGATTGTTGACAGTTAGAAATTAGTACTTTAACTTAATTTGCAGAATTGAAAGAACTGCAAAAATCAACTTGTTACAGCGATAAGCAAGGTGTGCTATAATAGATATAAATGTGATTGGGGGTATTGGGATGTTTGCCGTTCATTGTAAAGGAGAGCCGACACTAATAATATTTTTTTCTATCTTTGAAAAGCTGAATTAAAAATCATAATATGCCAGAGAGCCAAAACATAGAGTGGAAAGAATCATGGAGAGATGAATATTTAAAGTGGATTTGTGGTTTTGCAAATGCCAAGGGAGGAAAAATAATTATTGGTCAGAATGACAAGGGCGATTTTGTTGGTATTGACAAGT
>CAZOSQ010000433.1:0-3325 GCA_964582245.1 uncultured Bacteroidales bacterium
TTGAAACCAGGCGTGGGAGGGTGAATATGCATCTTTTACCATTTGGGATCCAGGCCCCCCATAAACAAACATTAACAAGGGGTATTTTTTCTTTTCATCAAAACCAGGAGGTTTAATCAAAAATCCATTTAACTCGATACCGGACAAATTGGTAAATTGAAAGAATTCTTCTTTTACAAATTCATGTAACTCCATTTCTACCCTAAGTCTTTCATTATCTTCCAAAACTTTAACTAACTTACCGTTTTGCCCGTGAAGTGTAACCACCATGGGTGTGTTAGCATTAGAATAACTTAAGATATAGTGATTAAAATCATGGCTAAATGAAGCTGTATTGGTTCCTTCTTCTTTCGAAATTTTAAGTTTTCCCGACCCATCAAAATTTCTTACGTATACATGAGTAGTCAACGGGTTATCATGTGCCGAGTAATATATTTTTTGGTTCATATGATCTACTGCCAGTACCTCATCAATATCATATTCCCCCCCTGTAATCCTATTCAATTGATTACCATCTAAATCATACAAGTAAATATGCTTGTACTCATCCTTCTCGCTGGTCAATATAAATTTATCACCTGTAAAAGTAACGAGATGATCATACATATCTGAAATATACCACTTGTTGGATTCTTTGTAAACACTTCTTGTTTCACCTGTTACCTCGTTTGCCAATAACAATTCAAATTCATTTTGCAAACGGTTCAATCGATAAATTGCTAAATCGCCTGTTTGATTCACCCATTTAATTCTTGGGATATATTGATCCGTTTCATCGCCCAAATATACTTTTTTTTGAACATCCGTTTCTAAATTATAGATATGCACGGAAACTTTCGAGTTTTTTTCACCAGCCTTAGGATACTTGTAAGAATAGATTTTGGGATAAAGTTCATTGTATATCTTAAGGTGATACTCTTTCACGTGGCTTTCATCAAATTTACAGAAAGCAATTTTATTGCTTCCCGGAGACCATTCATAGGCACGATGATAAGAGAATTCTTCTTCATATACCCAGTCAGGAACTCCATTAATAACCTGGTTTTTAACTCCATCATTGGTAACTTTTTTTACTATTGATGTTTTCAAGTCTTTTATAAAAAGATTATTTTCATGTACGTAGGCCACTTTTTTTCCATCCGGTGAAAAGGTGGCATCGCGAATTTTTATATCTTCTGCCACAGGTTCAAATTTACCCGTGTTAATATCGAAGATATAGTAATCCGCGAAATAGGAGTACCTATACAATTTTTCCACGTTGGTGGAAAAAAGAATTTTATTCTCCTTCTCATGAAGATTAAATTCGTAAACGTAAAAAACACCAGGAATGGAAACATGGTCAACATTGAATATTGTCTCTACAATTTTCCCGGTTTTATAGCTATATTTAACTATGTTTTTATTGTTTTTCAAGGTAAAAAAATGGGCGCTTTTTTCGGAAGGAAAAACCTCATCAAAAGAATTCTGCAAAAATTTGTATTCTCTATAGATTTCCTCTACAGTAATGCGCTTTGCACTAGAACCAGCCAGTGAAAAAAATAAAAAAACCAAGAAAAAAACAACGACTTTCCTTTTCATTGCCAGTAGTGTTTATTGAATAAATATTAAACAATCATTGACTACATGTTATTGTAGATTATTGATAGTATACCCGCCAATAATCGTGAAAATATGTAATAAATTCCATTTAACCTAACATGATTACTGGTATCTTCCCTATTAAATCCGGGAATCATAATTGGCATGTTAGCTATATAACGCTAGTAATCAATTTTTTGCTTGAAACATTTACCAGGTATTGATTTTTAAAAAATAAATGGTTTTCGCACCAAGATTTTCCCCAAATACTGTTTGGCCTAAAGCCTTTATATTTTTTAATATATAAAAATGACCTGTAATGAATTATTTAATCGATTCAAATCATTTAACACTTAAAATTTCGTTTTTTTATAATGCTTTTGCGACCTAGCACAAACAGCCTATTGGTCTTATTTCCTGTAAATTAAGTTTATTTCGCTTGTTTTACCGCTTGATATTTGACTGTTATACGCATGATCAAGAGAAAAATAAAGAATAAATCTTTAAATATTACACAATTAATTTATAATTTTGCAACCCGTTTAAACAGTAAAATTTAATGATAAAAATAACATTGCCGGATAATTCGGCTAGGAATTACGAAGAAGGAGTGACAGGGTTAGAAATTGCCAAAAGCATCAGTAACAGCCTTGCCAAGGAAGTTATTGCCATCACCGTGGATGATGAAATTTGGGACCTGACCAGGCCGATTCATAAAGATTCCCGTATAAAGTTGCACAAGTTTGATGATCCTGAAGGTAAGAAAGCCTTCTGGCATTCATCGGCCCATCTTATGGCCGAAGCAATTGAAATCTTATACCCGGGTGTAAAATTGGGAATTGGGCCCAGCATAGAAAACGGGTTTTACTATGATATTGATTTTGGAGACCATGTTTTAACAGAAAAAGATTTGCCTAAAATTGAGGCTAAAATGATTGAACTTGCCCGTCAAAAAAATATATTTACTCGTGAAGAAATCAGCAAGGACAAAGCTTACGAATATTACAAGGAAAAAGAAGATAACTATAAGCTTGAATTAATTAGTGAATTAGAAGATGGAAGTATCACTTTTTACAGGCAAGGAAATTTCACCGATCTTTGCCGAGGCCCTCATTTGCCTGATACCAGTCCAATCAAGTCAATCAAATTATTAAGCCTTGCCGGTGCTTACTGGCGAGGGAATGAAAAAAACAAGCAACTCACCAGGGTTTATGGGATTACTTTCCCAAAGCAGAAAATGCTTGATGAATATTTGAGAATTTTAGAAGAAGCCAAAGAGCGTGATCATAGGAAGATTGGGAAAGAACTCGAATTATTTATGTTTTCACCCAGCGTAGGCCAGGGTTTGCCAATTTGGCTCCCCAATGGAACAGCCTTAAGGGAAAGATTAACCAGTTTTCTTCAAAAGGTACAGGTTAAATATGGTTATGACCAGGTAATTACCCCACACATAGGCCAGAAAGAGCTATATGTAATGTCGGGGCATTATGAAAAATATGGAAAGGATTCTTTTCAGCCGATAAAAACCCCTGCAGAAGGAGAAGAGTTTCTATTAAAACCGATGAATTGCCCGCATCATTGCGAAATTTTTAAGAATAAACCCCATTCATACAAGGATCTTCCTATTCGCTTAGCCGAGTTCGGGACTGTATATCGTTATGAACAAAGTGGAGAACTTCATGGTCTTACCCGTGTTCGGGGCTTTACCCAAGATGATGCACATATTTTTTGCCGTCCAGACCAATTG
>CAZOSQ010000434.1:0-3324 GCA_964582245.1 uncultured Bacteroidales bacterium
GGTGTAAGTACGGAAATGTCGAGCCTGACGAGATCTTTTCCAGGGTATGTTTTAGCGTTTCCAGCGTATATGTACGAAAAGGTGGTAAGCGTTTGGTTGAATTATGGGGTGTTGAAGGAGGTTACCTGGGGGTAATGATCAGGGGGATTACAAGCGAGTTAGCACGGGAAAAAGATTTGGAAGTAAACCAAGGAGTATATGTTGATAGTATGATGCAAAATAGTGCTGCAAAATCAGCCGGGTTAAAAGAAGGAGATGTGATTTTAGCCGTGAATGACCGGGAAGTTAAATCCCCTGGTGAGTTACAGGCAATTATAAGCACCTATCGCCCGGGTGATAAAGTCAACGTGAAGGTAAGTAGGAAAGGTAAAATTAAAAATTTTGATGTTACCTTAAGAAACATGGAAGGCACAGAGACTTTGGTAGAAAAAGAAAAAGGAACATTGGAATCCAGTCTTGGTGTGAAATTGAAAGATATAGATCAATCTTTGGCTAAAAAATTAAATATCCAAGGTGGTGTAAAAGTAACTGACCTGCAGGACGGTAAATTAAAAAGACAAACAGACATAAGAGAAGGTTTTATTATCACTAAAATTAATAACAAACCAGTAAACAGTGTTGAAGAAGCAAGAAAAATGTTATCTGATCACAAGGGAGGGGTTATGATTGAAGGTGTTTACGAAGATTATCCCGGGGTTTATTATTACGCCTTTGGAATTTAACAAACTTTTAACAATGATGGTGGATGTAAAAGGTGATAGCCAGTGGGTTATCCCTTTTTTTATTAGGTAAAGCAATTGTGGTTATAAGAAATTTCATAGTATTATCCGTTAGGTAAAATAGTTTTTTATTAATATTGTACCAAATTAAAAACGAATGAGATTCTCATATACTTCTTTAATTAAGAAGGACATGGATAGAGTAGGAGGGTGCAAGGTTGCTTTTTTTTCAAAACCAGTATAAACCTGGACAGCATAAACATTTAAAAAGTATTTAAACAATGAACCGTTTAAAAATATCAATGTAATAAATAATCTTTATTAAAATGAACCATATTATTGTTGGTATAATTCTTTTATTGGTCAGTGGTACAGGATATTTTTTTGCATGGAAGTTTTTCAAAGCAAAAAAAATTATATTTTCAATTCTCTTGTTGATGTTTGGAGGTTTTATTTTACGCCTGTATGTGGCATCAGATCAGTACTTACATCCTTGGGACGAAAGATACCATGCGGTAGTAGCTAAAAATATGATAAATGATCCTTTAAAACCCATGCTCTATAAAGATCCCGGGTTACCACACGAGTATAAGAATTGGACCATGAGCCATATTTGGCTTCACAAACAACCATTTCCCTTGTGGATGATGGCATTGAGCATAAAGACCTTCGGGACAAAGGAAATTGCAGTTAGGATTCCATCAATTTTATTAACCACGATGGGGATTCTTATCATATTTCTTCTTGGGAAATCTTTATACAATGAACGGGTGGGGCTGATTTCTGCTTTTCTTTATTCAATTAATGGACTCTTAATAGAAATTACAGGGGGACGCATAGCGACAGATCATATAGATGTTGCTTTTCAATTTTTTATTTTGCTTGCCATTTATTTTGCCCTGAAGTTTTCAAAAACAAATTTGATATATTACAATATATTTTGTGGAATAAGCATAGGTGTAGCTATTCTTTCTAAGTGGTTACCTGCATTAATTGTCTTGCCTATTTGGTTAATTTTCATGCATTCCACGAAAGAACACAAGAAATTGGGTGTGCTTTTAAATTTTTTGATACTTTTAGCAGTGACAAGTATAATATTTCTACCCTGGCAAATCTATATTTTTAAAGTTTTTCCCGAGGAAGCAAAATGGGAAAGTTTATACAATATAAAACATATAACAGGTAGCCTGGAAGGACATGGGCAGCCTTTTTATTATTTTTTTAACATGATTAGAATTAATTATGGTGAATTAATTTACTTACCCCTGTTATGGTTTTTTTACACGCTGATCAGGAAATGGCAGGATCCTTCAAGGTGGGTTTTGGCTATTTGGTTTGTCGTTCCTGTTTTATTCTTTTCCTTTGTTCAGACAAAGATGCAAGCTTATATTCTTTTTACGGCACCTGCAATTTTCATTATATCGGCTTTATTTTGGGATCATTTGTATTATTATCGATTGCGTTTTAAATATAAATTACTTAATTATAGTGTAATGTTTTTGCTCTTGGCTTTGCCTTACAGGTATATGATTGAAAGAGTAAAACCTTTTGAAAAGGGTGAAAGAAATCCTGTTTGGGCTAGTGAGTTAAAGAATTTCTCGAGAGAAATCAGCCAACAACCAAAAACTGTTTTATTTAATACTTCTTATCCCGTGGAAATTATGTTTTACACTGGAATTTCAGCGTACAACCATTGCCCAAGTGTACAAACCATTAAGGAACTTGCCGTGAAAGGATATAAAATTTACCTTGATGATAATGATCTACCGGTAAAATTACAAAATCTGCCTGAAGTTTCAATCATAAAGCTTTCCAGGTAATAAATAGCTTTTTAAATTTTCAATTAATCTAGTAAGGTTAAGAAAATAAATTTCTTTTTTTTTTTAAAAAAATTAACCTAATTATTTTTTTTTCGTTAAAATCAATTATATTCGTGTACTTTAATAACTAACCGTTATGTATACGGATTATATTTTTATTAACAAAAAAAAACATTGCATTATGAAAAAAGTTTTACTTGTATCCTTCATTTTCGCCCTGGTATCAGGGGTGAATTTGTTTGCCGGAAATTCGGATGTATTCAGCTTCGATAAAAATAAAGTTGAAGCAGAATTAGCAGAGTTAACCGAATTAGAAAGTTTCGTAGAGGCTAATCAATCAGTTACTTTAACCGATTTAATGGCAAGTGGACACGCACTGGTTGCGGGTTTAAATTTAAACATGGCCGATCCTTCCGGTTTACTTTTTGGTTTAGGTGAGCCACCTTTAGGAATTCCTTCATTTTTATGGGGTTGTGTTTTTGGTGTAGTTGGTCTTGCCATCGTGTACTTTGTTACGGATGATAAAGAAGAAACCAAAAAAGCACTTTGGGGTTGTATCACGGCGTCAGCAGTAAGTTTGGTCGTTTCTATCATCTGGATGGTAGTTGCCGCTGCCGCGGTCACAACTGCTTCCACCACGGTCTATTAAAAGATGAGAATTGTATTTACAGTCATATTTATGATGTTGTCCAATTTTTTAATTGGACAACATTTTTTTAGAATAAAAGGGGATTTTTCTATTAAAGCTAAAGCTTCTTCTGGTCAAATGCAATTGACCATGGGAC
>CAZOSQ010000435.1:0-3312 GCA_964582245.1 uncultured Bacteroidales bacterium
CCTTTTTTGTTTGCGGACATGCACAACAAAATATTGAAGTCATGTGTAAATGCAAGCCTGATAATATTTCCATCGATGAAAATATTCCCTTGGATTATGTTCAAGATATTGCATTAAAACATGGAGTCAGCTTTGGGGGAAACATGAAATTGACCGTTGTGTTATTGCTTGGCACTAAAGAGGACAGCATGAGAGATGCCTTGGAGTGCATGGATATTGGCGGGAAAAAAGGATTTATATTGGCTCCCGGGTGTGATCTTCCCATGGATACACCTGTTGAAAATATGGAAGCCGTAACCAAGATAGTGCATGATCCTTATCAACAGGATGTCATTCGCACCATGGAGAAAAAATCCACCGGGATAGAAAAACTTGATATGACAGGACAATGGAAAAATGATAAGGTCGTGATTGACATAATCACCCTCGATTCATCCTCTTGTGCTCCTTGTCAATATATGGTGGAAGCTGTAAAACATGCTGTTCCCGGTTTTGAAGATAAAGTTGAATGGAGGGAGTACAGGATAAAGGATAAGGAAGGCGTGCAAATGATGGCCTCCCTTGGAGTGAAAAATATACCCACGATATGTATTGACGGGGATGTAAAATTCATTTCACAAATACCTCCTCGACAAGAACTTGTAAATGCAATCAAGGAGTACGTGGAAAAAAAATCATAACTGATAGGTTTTAATAATCAAATTGTTTTCATCATAATAAAATTAATTTTATTCCTTTCAGTCATGAAATCGCTTCGCTAAGTTCAAAGGTATGATGGAACATCCATGTTAATGATTTTTTTATAAATGTGTTTGTGTTTTGTAAACATGGATGTTTCATAAAAAAAACCGGTGTAAAGATCACCGGTTTTTTTATATATTGTTTAGTTTATCTTGGTGGATAATCAAATAAGTAATAGCAAAAAAGTATATCCAGTTTTTTAAAAAAAAGTAAGGTATAAAGAGTTACCTTGCTACCATGATGGCCAATATGGATTCTTTAATTTTTTTAATGTGCAAAGGAGTTGTCCCGCAGCATCCTCCTATGATATTAGCTCCTGCTTCGGCCAATTTAATCGAGGTGCAAGCAATTTCTTCCGGGGTTTCAGGGAAAACGGTTTGCCCATCCTCGTATTTAGGAAGTCCGGCGTTGGAATGAATTAATATGGGAATATTTTTGCTTATTAAACGTATTTCTTTCGTAATTTCAATCATTCCCCTGGTATCATTTCCACAATTGGCCCCAATGATATCGGCCCCAGCATTGATAAGTTCATGGACAGCATCACTGGGAGAAACACCCATCATGGTGCGGTATTTACCATCTACATTTTTTTCGAAAGTCATGGTGCAAATTACTTCCAGCCGGGTATTTTCTTTAGCCGCTTTGATCCCGATAATGGCTTCCTGGAGATCGCTCATGGTTTCTAGGAGAATAGCATCAACCCCACCATCAGCCAGGGCCATTGATTGTTCTTTAAAGACCTCGTACAATTGTTCCCCGGTTACATCACCCATCATCAATATTTTCCCCGTGGGGCCAATTGAACCTAAAACTAGTACGTCTTTGCCCGCGGCTTCCCGGGAAATTTTTGCGGCGGCTTTATTAATTTCATAGGTTTGGTTGGCTAAACCATATCCATTCAATTTTAAACTACTGCCACCAAAACTATTGGTTAATATTACATCAGAACCGGCGTCAACATAACTTTTTGCTATATCATATACTTGTCCTGGCTTTTTAATATTCCAGCTTTCAGGGCATTCTTCTACTTGCAATCCTTTTTCTTGTAAGAATGTCCCCCATGCACCGTCTGATACCAATGTTTTTCCTTCCTGAAGTTTTCTAATGATGCTCATTTTTGTATAAATTATGATCGGATCAATCAAAAGTAAGGAAATAATTTCATTTAATAAACCCTATATATAATATTCATTCTTTAACTGTAAAATGAATATTATACATCTTCGTCCTAAAAATCTTGATTTCACTATATTTTAAAAAAAATGTAATTTTATAAAAGTTTTTATTAATTATTAACACTCAAGATTGGGTAGTCGCATACCGGGAAGAGAAGTTATTAAATCTTAGATCATATGGTAAACAATAAGAAATATAACATTGGAATTATCGGTGCAGGAATGATAGCCGAGAAACATATTACAGCTTTTCAACAATCGGGGAGGGCTAATATTAGCTGGATAGCTCGTCGAAATATTTCCAAATTAGGGGAATTAAAAAGAAAATATAATATACCCAATGTCACCTGTGATTATAAAGATATATTAAATGATCCTGGTGTTGATGCCATTATTATCAGTACACCTCCAGCTAGTGTCTTGTCAATGATAAAGCGTCCTGACGTTTCAGCCACTATGCCGGGTTGAAGGTGAATCCGATGCGCTTTAATACATGTGATGCGTCACTAGTCACTTTTCTATTTTCAAGAACTGCATGGATACCGGTAAACATGTTTTGTTAGAGAAACCTGCTGCCTGTTCCACCCGGGAAATACAGGAAATGATAAAGATTGCCAACCAAAGAAAGGAGATTTCAGTCATGGATTGTTCTTGCAGGCATTCTAGGTTACAACCTAAATTTCGAGCAGTAAAACAATTGATAGATTCTGGTGCACTTGGTGACGTTTACCTGGTTCACCATAATAGTAATTGGCCGCAAAGTAGACCCGGGATCGAATATCATCCTGACGCAAAATGGTTTTTAGATAAATCTATTGCAGGTGGAGGAGTTTTGCTTGACTGGGGTGTGTACGATCTTTCCTTTCACCTTGGAATACTGGGTGATCAGGCGAAACTTGAAAAGATTAATTCGATCTTTTTTAAGAAAAAATTGGACCAGGTGCACCTGGAAACGTTTGTTTTCGATGTTGAAGAACATTTTGTTGCCCATATGGATTTCAGCAATGGAATTAGATACTATTGGGAAAGAGGAAATAATGCCCACATGCACTTGCCTAATGAAACCAGGATTTATGGTAACAGGGGAGGTGTAAAACTCAATTATTGTACTTGGGATAATCCGGATATTGAATTCTTTCATGTTGATAACCATGGAAAAGGAAAATCAAGGAAAGATATTGTTCCTATTGAATGGGAGGGACACGTGAGTGATGATTTCCAGCTTGCCAATCATTTTTTAAATGTTTTGGATAAAAAGGAAAAAAATAAAATGCCCTTGGAATTAGCCGCAAAGCATCTTGATATTATATGGAAACTGTACCAGTATGCCGGGCTTTGATTTAGATTGAGATTAATAAAAAAAATGATATTTAAAACATTGGTACCCGATTAA
>CAZOSQ010000436.1:0-3312 GCA_964582245.1 uncultured Bacteroidales bacterium
TAAAATAGATAAAAAACAGCGAATGGGGTCATTATGCGAAATTATGCAAATAGGACCGGGGCAAGTTTTTAATTTCATCCAAGAAAGATGACACCCTGGTTATAAGTTCACGAAAAGATTCCCCACCGGGACAGGGGATGTTGTAAAAATCATCAAACCATTCTCGTGATGAATCATGCTGGTATATTTCATCCCAACTTTTACCCTCCCAGGTACCGAAATCCAGTTCCTTTAACCTATTATCCCTTATAACATGTCCAGGCTTATTTAACTCTTGGGCTAATTTGATACATCTTTGAAGAGGACTTGTAAAATATTTTTCAATGGGTATGTTTTTAATTTTTTTTCGTATTATGGATGATTCCCAAGCAAAAAGAATCTACCAGGTCAACGTCCATTTGTCCATAACAGGTTCCTTTTGGTACATTAACTTTGGTATGCCTGATGAGAATTAGTTCCAAGTCCAAAAATTTGATAAAATAGAAATGAAAGATAAAAGAAAACTTCGGAAAATTGTTGGAGTGCACCTAAAACATCGCCCGTGTAACCATTGATTTTTTATGCACGTAAGCCCGCAAAAATATAAATACCAGTACATTGATAGGTAAAATAAAAACATACGATTCCCAGGGAAGAAAAAACAAAAAAAGTACACCGGTAAACAACGAGAACAAGAGAGAAGGTATGGAATATTTTCCTGTCGCATTTTTGATTTTACTGGAATTATCCTCGCGGGCATATACAGAAGTACGCACCATGAAGACCGGAAATAACCGGCTAAAAGATTGTCCTGACAAAAGAACCCAAATGATAAATTTTTCTTGTACATGAAGGAGAGCGAGGTATTTTAGCAATAAAATGGAAAATATTCCAATAGCTCCATAAGTACCCAACCTGCTATCCTTCATGATCGCCAATATTTTTTCTTTCGTGTAACCACCCCCAAAACCATCGAAAAAATCAGCTACCCCGTCTTAATGAAAAGCCCCCGTAACCAGTATAGGAAGTATAATTGCCGAGAAAAGTGCTATTGGCATTGGGAATATCCATTTCGTCAACCAGAAAATTCCGCAGGCAAGGATTCCTATTAGGATACCTATCATTGGGAGATATTTAAGGGAGGCAGCTAAATACACCGGATTATGAATTACTGTACAGATTGCGAACGTAAATATCTGATTATATACATCTTGTTATTCGTTATTATCCTTGTTAATTTTTATTAAAAAAGCTGGAAAATCCGCAAATTCAAAATGCAAATCATTTTATTCTTAGATGTTGATTTTCAACGTTTAGGTCAGGAGTTCTGATTCTACTCTTTGCCCAAGATCATTCATGCTACAAAAGCTATCTATTACAGTAGATGGTATCTATATTCATTTTTTTTTGTCAAATATTGAAATCTGGAGTTTTAATCACGAAAATTCACTAAGTCAATAAAAAAAACGATTCTGCGTGACCCAAAATGTCAATTTATGATCATTAAGTACTTGATAATCAGATGTAATTTGTTGGAATATTGATGTTGTGCACAAAACAGGAATGATCCATCAGTATAAGAAAATAATCATGACTCAATAAGCCATTGCAATCACTTGCATGCCGGGAAAGGCAACAGAAGAATCCGAAAGACCAAGTACGATACCATCATTTTGGCTCTTGATAGTTTCCACCAGCTTGCCAAAAATATTGTAAATCCTGGCAACGGTTTGTCCTTTTTTTATTAACTCACCAGGCTTCACGGTAAACCTAATAATACCACTGGAAGAACATAAGGGCTTATCAGTATATTTTAATATGGATTTTTGGTATTTCAGGGGTAGGGAAAACGGGGTAATATCTTTTTTATAATCGATCATCCCAAATGAATCCAGTAAGGAAAGGATAGCATGAAGTCCATAAGAAATATTTTTTTCATTAATTACATACGATTCTCCCAGTTCAAGTGTAATAGAAGGGATTTTCTTTTTTATAAGGCTGAAAGATAAGCTTTCATGAATGATATCCGTATCAAAAATGTTGAGTAAACCTGTCTTTTTGACTATCCCGGATATATAACCATGGAATTCATGGTTTTCATTTAAGTCCATTAGAGCATAAGGAATGGAACGGATCCAATCGTTATGCAAGTCAACCACGAAGGCAGGGTTGGTTTCCATAATCGTGCTAAATATCTTTTCAGCAATCCTATGAGCCAATGATCCATTCTTGTCCCCCGGAAAGGATCTATTTAGATCTTCTTCGCTAAATGAAACGTGGCGAGAAGCGGTTTCAAATCCCATTGGGTTCATGAGGGGAAAGGCAAAAACAGAACCATTTGTTAATCCATGTTTTCGAAGCCATTTAAATACCTCTTGGATCACCACGATACCGCCGACTTCATCACCATGGCCACAAGCAGTGATCCAAATAACCGGCCCTCCTGATTTTGCATGTCCTTGCATGAAGGGAAGACGTCTTAAAGATAAATCTGATCCCGTGAGAATTTGGATGAAAGAATACTTGAACCTGGATTTTAATATTTCATTTTTTTTGATCGATCACGTGGAATTTAATAATACCAATTCTAGATGGGGAAAAAAATTGTTTTTCCTGGTATTATTGTTTTTGCAAGCTCCTATACTTTTTCAAAAGGTCAAGTGTGTTATGCTGGAAATTGGTTATTTGTCTTTCATTAAGTAAATCTGAAGCCATTTTCACTAGGTGTTCTTTTCTATAAAAACCCTGGTTATGCACGAAATTTAGGTATTTCAATAACCGGAAAGCATCCATCCAGTGAAAAAATCGTTTGGTGAATGTTGCCTGGTTCGTGGTATTGGCATTTATTTCTTCCAAACTATGAATGAAAGAATTTTCTTTTAAAAAGGCCGATAATCCCGGTGGTAATTGTTCCATTACTTCCATGGCACGCTTATTAGTAATTTTAAAAAAAGAAGTGAGCCTGTCGAATAAAATTTTAAGATCCAGGAAGGCATGAACATGGTAAGTAAAAAATTCTTCCCCGGATTCCATTCTTTTAATAATCATCGGCCCGGTTCCAAAAGGAACCCGGTTCGATAGCCGGGAGGAAGGAATGACACGGGTCGTGTTTAAATTATGGAAATTGCCAAGACCAATAATTTTATGCAGGAAGTAAAAATCTTCCCCTCCTTTTTTCCTGTTCATACCGCCAGACTTTACATAGGCCTCGGCTGTGACCGCGAAACATGATCCTATGGTATGAAATCCATAGGGGGCACCTGTAATTTGCATGGACATTATGTAGTAGCGCAAGTACAATTCATATTCCGTTATATACTGGTGGACAATATC
>CAZOSQ010000437.1:0-3304 GCA_964582245.1 uncultured Bacteroidales bacterium
ACCAGCCCATGACAAATGGCCAGTCCCAGTCCTGCTCCCCGGTGTTCCTGTTCATCGTTGGGATCGATTTGAGTGAATCTCTTGAAAAGATTTCCAATTTTATCGGGCGAAATGCCTTTTCCTGTATCCGATACGTAATATTTTAGGCTTTTATGTTCTATTTCGTACCCGAAAGTTATTTCGCCTCTATTGGTAAATTTTAATGCGTTACTTAGCAGGTTGGTAAATACTTGTTTCAACCGGTACATATCGCCCAGGATTTCTGCCTGGCTATTCGGTAGTTTTTTATTTACCTTCAGGGTAATATCCTTGCCAGTAAGGTCCACCTGATGTTCAAATACCATATGAAGATCTTCGAGGGCATGATTCAGATTGAAGGCTTCGTTCTTAATTTTTAGTTCATTCGCTTCAATCTTAGAAATATCAACAATATCTTCAATAAGGTTCAGTAACTGACTACTGCTTTGTTTGATTATCCTAAGGAATTCATCACGTTGATTTGTTGAAAGACCCGGGTCGCTCAGCAACTCAATAAAGCCGATGATGCCATTCACCGGTGTACGCAAATCATGTGACATGTTCGCCAAAAAGGCTGATTTCAATTTATCTGCTTCCACAGCCTTGTTTTTCGCTTTGTTAAGCTCCTCCAGGGCATTCTTCTGTGCTGTGACATCCTCAAAACTTTCAATAGCTCCAACAACTTTTCCGGAGCTATCATACAGGTAATTGGAATTTTTTGATATAATCCTGGTATCGCCATGTTTTGTGATTATCCTGCATTCGTGATTTTGTACACCCTTTGAATCCAAAGTCTGTGCAAGCCGGCAGTGACCTTCACAGGAATAAATTTGGTGAAAAACACATTTCTGTCCCAATACTTCGGCCTCAGAATACCCGGTGATTTCTTCAGAGCGTTTATTCCAGGATGTAATTCTACGATCGATATCCACAGTGAAAATAGCGCTGGGTGTCACATTATAAATCTGCTCGGCAAATTCTTTTGCCTGCTTCAGTTCATCCTGCATTTCTTTCTGGCGGGTAATATTAATAAGTACGCCACGGGCTCCCAGGATTTTATTTCCGTGCTTTACGGGCTGATAATAAATCATGGCAGGAAATTCCCTGCCCTTTTTCGTGATTACTTTATATTCCTGTGAAAAATCATCAAGTTCCCCTGCTAAAAAATCAGACACACGCTTCCGGGCCCGATCTTTATCCCCGGGTGCAATAAATGATAATATAGACAACCCGTTTTTTAAATCCGATTCATTGTACTCAAAAATATCAAAAGCTCTTTTATTCACGAAGGTAAGGTAACCACGGGAATCAAATTCAAAAATTACCTCTGGAAATATCTCATAAAAACCAGTCCGTAACCGTTGTGTTTTTCGCAACTCACTATCAAGCCTTTCTATTTCGCGGGCCTGATCAGCATTGTGCCGAAACAATTCTTCTTCCAAGTCTCTTATTCTTTGTCTGAGCATTCGCTTTTCATCTATTAACACAGAATCCATGGCTTAGCGATTTATTAATGGTAATACAGTTGACATCATTTTATTCAGTATGTACATATACGGGTTTCCCGGCTTGGGGGATCGGTTCACATAGTAGTAATTGACGAATGGGGAATCTGATTCTATGAATGGCTTCTGATAAATGATTAGATTTTATTTTGTTAGATAAAAAAAATAGCTGCTTACTAGTAGTTAACTTGTTTGTTTATAATTAATTAAACTGATTAATACACGCAATTCCATTAAAGATTATTGGTGCATATTAAGATATACTGCATATTTTATCTAACCAGGAATCATTAACTCCTTATGCTATCGTGACCTAACAGACTGTATTTAAATCATCCTTAACGTTTACGTGTAATGGTTGGCTGCATCAATTATTATAAATCCGGTTCTACTACCATTTTAATGGAAGAAAAGAACATGGATTAAACTAACAAAACAGGTAAGTGGCAGGAAAGAGTGGCAGTGGCAGTTTCGCAAACCACAAGTATTGCTATTACTGCTACTGTTACTGCTACTGCTACTGCCACTGCTACTGCTACTGCTACTGCCACTGCCACTGTTAAGCAAGTAATTTCTTATTGGTAAAATGTAATTGAAAATAAAAGCTGTATTCATTTATTCCTTACTTATGCTAAATTTGCAATTCTAAATCTGTATACCATGAAAACATGTAGAGTCCGAAATCTTTTTTTATTTACCGGTGTTATTCTGTTAAATCTAACAAATTGTTCAACAAAAAATAATAATTCTGATATGCCCG
The DNA here is from genome assembly GCA_964582245.1 of uncultured Bacteroidales bacterium. Taxonomy (GTDB): domain Bacteria; phylum Bacteroidota; class Bacteroidia; order Bacteroidales; family CAZOSQ01; genus CAZOSQ01. The sequence goes on from CAZOSQ010000437.1 coordinate 2,284, forward strand.
AAGCTCCAATCGCAAAGAAAATTAACCAGGAACTTACCATTCATGATCATACCCGAATCGATCCGTATTACTGGCTCAACAAACGTGAAGATCCAGAAGTAATCGCCTACCTGGAAGCCGAAAACAAGTATACCGAGATGATCATGAAGGACACAGAGACGCTTCAGGATAAGCTTTACAACGAAATCATTGGAAGAATAAAGCAGGATGATTCGTCCGTACCTTATAAAGACAACGGTTATTATTACTACACTCGATATGAAACAGGCAAGGAATACCCCATCTACTGCCGCAAAAAGGAAACCCTCGAGGCCAATGAAGAAATACTCCTTAATGGTAATGTCATGGCTGTTGGGCATGATTATTTCCAGATTGGTGGCTTAAGCATCAGCCCGGATAACAATATGATAGCCTATGGTGTGGATACTGTAAGCCGCAGGTTATATACCATTTATTTCAAAAACCTCGAAACCGGTGAAGTACTGGAGCATACCATTAATAATACCACAGGAGGTTGCTCTTGGGCCAATGATAATCAAACGGTGTTCTACACACTAAAAAATCCGGAAACCCTTCGTTCTGAGAAAATTTTCCGGCATAACATTTCCGAATCAGCAGAGAAAGATGAAGAGATATACCATGAACGGGATGAAACCTATACCTGTCATGTGTTTAAAACAAAATCAGATAAGTATATCATGATAGGTTCGCACAGCACCCTTTCAAATGAATACCGGTTTTTGGATGCCGATAATCCTCAGGCTAATTTCACCCTGGTACAACCCCGCGAACGAGAGTTGGAATATGGTGTTTCCCATTATGGTGACAAATTCTATATTGTTACGAACCTGAACGCTAAAAACTTCAGGCTTATGGAAACACCGGTGAGTCGTCCCGGCAAGGAAAACTGGACAGAAATTATCCCCCATCGTGAAGATGTGTATCTTGAAGACATTGAAATCTTTGAAGACTACCTGGTGGTAAATGAGCGCAAAGACGGACTTACACACCTGCGCATCAT
>CAZOSQ010000438.1:0-3286 GCA_964582245.1 uncultured Bacteroidales bacterium
GGCATCTGGTTAATTTCAGTGGTGATTGGCAAAAGAACATAGGATGCTATCGCTCTAAGTGATGTTGAAGAAATATTAAGCCCATTAATCGATTAAAAATCTTTGAAAAATAATCTGCCAATTTTCTTTTAACCTGGTAAAACAACCAATTGTTTCACGTATTGTTGATTAGGGGTAACTATTTCCACGAGGTAAACACCAGGTACTCCTGGCACATCAAAGGTTTCTTTTCCATTAATTTTCCGTGTCCATAATTTTTTCCCGGTGATGGTCATGCAATTGATATAACTGTTAGCCGGTGCTTCAATAGTAAATTTTTTGGTGGCAGGATTTGGATATAGCTTAGGTTCCCCGTCACTATTTTCTTCCAATTTCACCTCTTGAATACCCGACGATTCCACTGCTAACTCAAAATCCCCAGCTTTTGACGGTGAAGAGGTTAAGAAACAAAAAGCCAAAATAAAAAATGATATTTTGTAAAGTTGCCTAATCATTCTTTGGTACTTTTTTTTTAAATTAACCATTAAAAAATAAATTTATGCGGCAAAGATATAAAAAAATCCCTTCACAATGATTTATATTTAATATTATCCTGGGAAAAATTATGAAAGAGATCCGTTGGAAATAAAATCAATTATCTTTTAAGAATTACCTGAGACAGTAAATCCCTCAATTACAAAATAAATAAAATATAATAATCAAAACCATCAAGGAATATGGGAATAATTTTAAAATTCAAGACGTCCAGTCATTCCCACATTTAATACAGGGAGACCAAAAGGTTTTCTATTTCTTTGTAAATAGTGTAAGAGGAAACTTTAAAATCATTCATCATGATGCAGAAGGCAATGTTATTCCCGGTTCTATTTTTCATATAGCCGGCATAACAACGAACTCCTCTCATGCTTCCACTTTTTGCCCTTAGATTATCTTGAAGCACAGGATCACAAAAGTAATTTTTCAAGGTACCTTCTACGCATGCCCGGGGAATTGAATTATAATAATCTTGAAATACCGGCTGTTCATACATAAACTTTAAAAAATTCACCATTTCCAAGGTAGAAAACTTATTATCACGGGATAAACCACTTCCATCCCATAAAGTCCCGGATATAAAGGATTTCTTTTTAATTAAATCGGTACTTGCAAGATATGTGCCTCGTCCCTCTTCATAGGCAGAAACTGTTTTCAATAAAGATTCCGCGAACATGTTGTTGCTATTAAAATTGGTTTCCTTGATTATTTCTTTCATAAATGGGGAATAGTGGGAATATAAAAGATACCTACCGGTATCAGTTTTAAAAATTCTTATAGGTTTTCCCGTTATTTCCACGTCATTTTTCAATAAAAATTTTTGAATATGCCAGGTACAAGTGTAAGCAGGATCAGGAAGCGATCCCTTGACAGGGAAACTATCTCTTCCCAGTGGGACAGTACCCGTTAATTTTCTTTCATTATCATAGGGTTCTCCATAAATATACACATTATCTCCAGTACCCTTACCAGCCGTGGTGACTTGATTAAGCAATTCCATGCCGGGTACTTCGGGGGATACGTGCAACACGCTGGCAGGATCGCCAATTTTTTTCCCAGGCTTGAAATAAACCGTGTAATAGTTTTCATGAAAATTCAACCCGCTCGTTCCTGACCCGTAGTAATTTCCATAATCTTTATTATCCCATGCATTATAAGGAAAAAGAACTGAATCAAAAGTAGCTGCATCACCTATTACCGAACCTTGAATATATTTAACATTATTTTCTTGTAAAACTCTTAAATAGGTTTCAAATATGTACCCGGGGCCAGTGGAATCAAAATTTTCCGAACCAAAAGTCGGATCTCCACTACCGGTGACATATATATTGCCAAATAATGTATCATTTCTTATAAAACCATCATGCTCAAGCTTACTTTGATACCTGAATTCGCCTCCCGTGGTCAATAGGGCCATCCCGGTTGTAATCAACTTCTGGATAGAAGCTGGAGTTAACATTGCTTTTCCATTATGATCGGCCACAATTATATTTTCATCAAGGTTCAAAGCATAAAAACCCCAATCATTTGAACGTGCATAATCTTTTTCCAAAAATGCCCCAATAACATTACTCGTTTCTCTTTCTTGTGCCCCAACAAATTGGAATGAAAATAATATCGAAAAGATAAAGAGAATACGCTGCAAATTCATTTTTCTTATGTTACATGTTAGTATTATATTTTACCAATTTCAACGGGTAAATGTTCTTGATTATTCTATTACCTGGTATTTATGATAAAATTTTCCTATTCCCGTTTTCAGCCGGATGAAATACATACCTGGGGCAAAACCTGTAAGATCAACCTTTATTAACCGTGTGTTTTCCATCTCCTGGTTTAACACCAATTCACCCATGATAGATACAATTTCAAGGTTACCGCTAACAGGTTTGCTTAAATAAATATTTATATATTCAGTTGCAGGATTAGGATATACTTTCCTTATAAAGTTGTTATCATCCTCAATGCCAGTTGACTGCTGAACTGAAACGAGAGTTGAATCAGAGAAATTACCATCATCTGTCAAAACAACTATATATGTCTGTCCTTCTGAAAAACAGGTTACCACTCCATTTAACACCTTGGCAACAAATAAATCCCTGGATATCCAGGAAAGCGATTTATTGGTGGCGTTATAGGGTTCAATTTCAGCTGTCAAGGTAATCATATCATGGCTTTGCAATGAGACTACAGCAGGAGTTAATGATACACCAGTTACCGGCACAATGGCTTCACTTGTTACTGTAATCAATGTTGAATCTTTATAATTATTATCACCTGTTGTCACAACTACGTAAGTACTTCCATCAGCCAATCCAGTAACAATACCGCCAGAAACTGTCGCAATGGATTCGTCCCGGGAGTTCCATACAACTGATTTATTAGTAGCTTCTTTGGGTTCAACTGTTGCTGTTAAGGCAATTTCATTTCCATTTTGAACGTATGCTGTGGACGGTGATACAGATACTCCTGTCACATGTACAATGGATTCGCTAGTAACAGTGACCAAGGATGAATCATTGTACCCCCCATCACTGGTAGTGGCAATTATGTATGTCTGTCCTTCTGAAATCCCGGTTACCACTCCATCTAGCACTATTGCGATTGATTCGTCACGAGAGATCCACGAGACGGATTTATTTGCGGCATCTTCGGGTTCAACTGTTGCTGTTAAGGCAATTTCATTTCCATTTTGAACGTATGCTATGGATGGTGATACAGATACTCCTGTTACATGTACAATGGATTCGCT
>CAZOSQ010000439.1:0-3283 GCA_964582245.1 uncultured Bacteroidales bacterium
TTCTTGATTTTATTTTGTATCCTTTTTTGTAGTCATGGTAATTTTATAATCAGTTTTTTTCGATGTTCTTCAAGCTTATCGCTTGCAAACTTCTCTATGCTCTTTTGCTTCCCGTTTCCGTTTTTTTTTGCCATGTTACCCTTTTAACTCTTTATAATGCACCTAATTACTGAACATTATTAAATATTCTTAACAAATTTGAAAATATAAATATATGAAAACCCACGCACTAATCGATCGGTTGGATTTAATTTTCAATTTCGTCAAACAAAAAAAACCGGTCTCACAGTAAGACCGGCACATATTTTAGAACCCCAAAAATTCTGGTTATTTTTTCTTTTCTTCCGGGAAAAAATCCTTGGCAAATTCGTCTGTAAAAAATTCATTAGGGGTCACCCCTAATGCTCTCATAACCCTAAGAAGGTTAGTATATCTCATATCTTCCCCTTTTTCATATTTGCCATATTGTGATCGACCTATTTCATTTTCAAAAGCAAAATATTCGTAATTGCTATATCCTTTTTGGATACGCAATTCCCTAATCCGGTTTCCTAATTTTTTAAGGTCTTCTTCTTTCTGCTGTTGTTTGCTTTTTTTCATGATGCAAAAAAAGAAAGAAAACCTTAAATTTATTACCCTTAAATAATACCATTAAATTAAATGTATTTTTATATATTTTGTAAAAAAAAACCATAAAAAATTATGTGCAACTATCACATTGGCCAGTTAACAGTTGCAAGGGAATCAGGCTCCTCTTGCGCGGCAATGAAAAGGATCCTGTTTGTTGATCCGGATTACCCGAGTTTTTACCTTGTTTCAGAATTATTGGAAGGATACAATGTCGAGGTTATCCACGTGAGAGATTGAAACCTGGTTTTACAGGAATTCAGGAAAAACCATTTTGACCTGGTAATTATGGAAACCAAACTTCCTGGAATAGATTGTTTTGACCTGTTTGCCGAGATCAAAAATATTAAGCCGAACATTCCTGTTATTGCACAGACAGCCTACGTGCATGAAAACATGGAAAGACGTTGCTTGTTAGCAGGTTTCAATGAATTTATTTCCAAGCCTGTTTTTCTTGAATTGTTCATCTCGTTGATAAATAAACACGTTCTTCAATCACCGGGAGAGAATTAGGGAGTAAACAATTGTAGTTACAATATTTTAACAAAACCTGGCAAGAAAACTTTTTTTGTTAAAATAATTCGTAATTTTACGAACACAAACATTTTTTAAAATGAATAGCAAAGGATCCTCGGAAAAACAAGCGCAACTTGCAAGATATGCCAAGGCCATGGGGCATCCCATAAGGGTTTACGTGCTTGAATTGCTTTCAAAACAAAGTTGTTGTTACAGTGGAGATCTTACGGAAGTATTGCCCATTGCAAAGTCAACACTTTCACAACATTTAAAAGAATTAAAAGAAGTCGGGCTAATCCAGGGCGAAATAGAATCGCCAAAAGTTAAATATTGTATCAACATGGAAAACTGGAAAGTAGCCCGGGAAATTTTTAAAAGCTTTTTACAAGTTTAAAAATTTTTAACCACGTTGTTCGTTCTTCTACGAATAACTTAGAATATAATACATCATATATAACTAGGATTATGGAAATAAAAATTTTAGGAACAGGTTGCCCAAAGTGCAAATCGCTTGAAAAAGCAACCTTGCAAGCAGCGGGGGAATTGAACCTGGATGCGGAGGTCAAGAAAGTGGAGGACATCCAGGAAATCATGGGATATGGGATCATGCGAACACCCGGGCTGGTGATCAACGGAAAAGTAGTTGTTTCCGGTGAAGTGCCCAAAGTGTCAAAAATAAAAGAAATACTCACTCAAAATCAATAAATATGAAGCAAGTAAAATTTTTAACTATTTTATTATTGTCTTTAGGCATGAATATATCATGTTCGTCTCAAACCAATAAAAAAGAAAGCAGCCCGCGAGATTCAGAATCCGGGAAAGTAGATGTATACTATTTTCATTATACCCGAAGATGCGCTACCTGTAATACGGTGGAAAATGTCTCCAAGGAAGCTGTTGCTGAGCTATATGGGGGTAAAGTAAATTTCACGGAATATAATCTTGATGAAGAAGAAGGTAAAGCTAGAGGGGAAGAAATTGGAGTTTCCGGGCAAACCCTGATCATTGTGGCTGGTGATACAAAAATCAACATCACCAACGAGGGATTCATGAATGCCAGGAGCAACCCGGAAAAACTCAAGCAGATCATAAAGGATAAGATTGATCCCTTGATTAATTAATGATTTAATAAAATGATTTTTTGATTAATACGTGATTTGCTCCATTGGCACATCAATTATATCATTAACACATCTATCAATAACATCCTAGGATATGGAAGAATTTTTAACCAATATAATGGATAATAGCTCCTTGCCTATTGTAACGGCTTTCGCACTGGGACTGATGACTGCCATCAGTCCCTGCCCGCTGGCCACTAACATTACAGCCATAGGTTTTATCGGGAAGGATGTGGAAAACAGGCGAAAAGTTTTTATTAACGGGCTGGTTTATACCCTGGGGCGTGCAATAGCTTACACGCTATTAGCATTGATCATATTTATCGGGGTCGACCAGTTTAAAATATCAGGCTGGTTCCAACAATACGGGGAAAAAATTATCGGGCCGCTATTGATTCTTATCGGGCTGCTCATGCTTGATATCCTGAAGATAAAATTCCCGGGAATGGGAAATTTTTCCCGGAAATTCCAGGAAAAAGGAAAACATTCTTACCTGGACATGATTTTGATAGGTGTAATATTTGCCTTGGCTTTTTGCCCATACAGCGGGGTCTTGTATTTTGGTATGCTTATACCGATGACCATTACCAGTGCATCGGGACTTTACCTTCCGGTTATATTTGCCCTGGCAACAGGGATCCCGGTTATCATTTTTGCCTGGCTCTTGGCTTACACCGTATCAGGAGTGGGGAAATTCTATACGAACCTGAAAACATTTGAAACCTGGTTTAGAAGGGTCGTGGCCATACTTTTTATCGGCGTGGGCATTTATTACGTGATTATTGTTTTTTTCTAAAAAATTTTTTTAGCATTGTTCGTTATTTTACGAATAGATTATGAAACCGGTAAACAAAAATCAAGAGTTAAACCTGGACGTTAAATTGCCAGGCACAAAAAATAAAAATGCAAGATGGATTGCCGGTATTGCGACAATATTACCGGTAATGGTTCTATTGTACCATTATCTTCAGCCTTTGGTGGATTATCTTGCCTACCATGTTTTTCCATTAAAGGAAGGT
>CAZOSQ010000440.1:0-3270 GCA_964582245.1 uncultured Bacteroidales bacterium
GAGTTTAACACAAATAATTAAACCTTGCTAAAACAAGTACTCTTCTTTAAAATCACTACTCTTAATCCCCCCATTTTAGACAATGCATGACCCATAATTCAAATAATGACGACGTAGGTGAAACATCTTTATTTATGATTCAAATGAAGCAAAACATTTTCAAATACGAATCTACCGAGATGATCATTTTCATTTCTTAAAATATAAGTCCCAAACTTCTTCAATTCTTTTTGCTAAATTATAAGCCAAAAGAGGTGGTACAGCATTTCCTATCATTTTATAGGCTTGAGACGGGCTGATTAAAAAAGAACCTTTGCGTCCACTTTTATTTTCTATAACAAACTCATAATCTGGAGGAAATGTTTGTATTAGCGCACACTCTCTCACTGTCAACCTCCTCTCCTTTAGTCCTTTACCCAGTTCAGCTTCAATTTGACCACCATTTTCTTTTGAAAGTCTCCTAAACTCAATATTTCCATGATGTTCTGAACGAATAGTGGGTGAAATACTTGAAAGATTTATTTCAGTTTGACCTTGGCAATGTTTTCCCATGAACTTTGCTTTTGAATAAAACCTTTGCGATAAATCCCCTGATTTCCCCGGCTCTTCCAAATGGCTAAATACATCACGTAATTGGACAAACTGTTTCAGTAATTTTCCTTTCACGGTAAACGAATGGGTTATCGGTGGGTACGGATTATAATAACCTGTTATTGATTCCTTTTCTAATTCCGCTAAAGCTGATTTATTTAATGCAGATTTTTTTATGCCAATAAAAATCACTCTTTCTCTCGATTGTGGAACGCCAAAATCCGCGGAATGTAAAACTTGTGAGTCTAGTACGAGATAACCATTCCCATTGGCAGAAGAAAAGTCGCGTTGAATGATTTCCTTAACCTTTTCAAGGTTAACCAATCCTTTTACATTTTCTGCAATGAATATTTTCGGTTGTGTTATTTCAATTACTTCTTTCATCCACATATATAGTTGCCCGCGTGTCTCCACGGAAGCTGTTTTATTATTTATAAGCTCGCCCTTATGATTTTTATGTGAATTAAATCCGTTTCTTTTTCCTGCAACACTGAAATCCTGGCATGGAAAACCTCCAGTCACAACATCAACATTTTTAGGGAAAACATTTACACCCTGACGATACATTTTCACAAGGTCAACTATACTATCTTTATAGAAAACATTGCTGTTATGCCCGCGCTTCGTAAAATAATTAACCCAGGCATTTCGCGCATCGTTTAAAATATCATTGGCAAAAACAGTTTTAAATCTTGTTTTTTTTAGTTGAACAAAACCATTTTCCAGTTTTTTTTCAATGAAATTCGGGGTTAAAACTTCATTTATTGATGATTCTAAGACGGGAAAACCTCCCTCAAAACCTAAATCCATTCCGCCGCAACCGGAAAAAAGAGAAAGGACGTTCAATGTTTCTTTCTTCTCCTCATTTATTTCCATGTGTTATTTTCACTTGACATTAATTGCCAAATGTAAATCATCATTCCAATTTATGCAAGTAGCCATTCTTTTTATTTTTTATACCTTACTTGATTTCTTTTACCGAGAAAAGATAAACTTGGTGACCATAACATTGTAGTTAAAAACTACAACCAGGAGGGGAAACAAAAGAAAAATGAATATTCTCTTCCAATTAAAATTTTTTCGATATTTTTTAAAAAATTTGAATGGTGATTAATGGTGCAAGACGGGTAATGATGATCAACATCCATATCCTACATACTGGGTCATGAGGGAATATTCCCCAGGCAGCAGTTTAAATTCAACTTTTCCATCACTCTCAGCAATAAAACCATCATTATAAACTTTCCCGTTGATTAATGACACAATACACTGTTGTCCCTATCAAGACAGATGAGAAACTTTTCACCCAATACAATTATCCATATTCTGCAGCACATAAACATGAAAATGATATGTTCGTGATAAATGTTGCCGGGCTGCAGGAAAATATTTACAACAACCAAATCGTGATCACGTTTGAATACACGCATTCTCTTAAAGATTTGATAAAGAAAACATACAGGAAACTGATAAAAAATATTCCGCATTTTTGATAGGTCAAGAATTGAGATAGGTACAACTTCATGCTGGTTTTTTATTTGTCCCAATAAATTTTGGTACGTATTAAACCTCATTTTTTTTATTTTTTTATGGAAAATAAATTGTACAATTGTATATTTTTAATATATGAATATTTTAAGTACAACATTGATCTTAGGTATATTAATTGGGATAATCCATTTTGTAATTATAGGATTTTTATATCAAAACCCTTTTGTTGCAAAAATTTACAAAGAAGCGGAAGATAAAAAAGAGCCAGGTTTTCGAATTTGGAAAAACAAAAAAAAATACCTGTTGTCTATGTTTTTAGGTACTCAGGTAGAAATATTTTTTTTAACATTTGGATATCTTTTTTTAAAGGATTACTTGCCTTTTTCACCGTTTATAACAGCGATAATTATCGCTGCTTTGTTTGCTGCAATAAGGGTTTACCCAAGATTTTGGAATATGTGGATACAATCGACCTATCCAAACAAATTATTAATTGTTGAATTTGTAAACGGTACAATCAGCACATTTACCATCATTATAGGTTTATATTTATTATCCCCAATTATACAATGACGTGCCACATGTAATAAAGCGAATGGGGCGACTTCTAAATAGTTTTTGTCATAATGTCCGATATCTTTATTGTAACTAAAATATCCTGCCAATATTAGCCTGCAACCCGATTGAAAACAAAAAGGGCTGGTAATTGAATTCAAGAGTATTTGAATTTACAGGCAGGGACAAACCTAGCTGCATGACCCCTTTCACGTATTTATATCCAATTTTTCCTGTTACCACCGGCTCAACAAACACTCCCATGCTTCTCCCTCCCCCTTTTTGGTAGAGGTTTGCAACTACCAACCGCGTTGAAAGGCTCCCGTCAAAGATGCTTGAAGCCGCGCCAATAGTTGGCTGGACAAAAATCCTCAAATTATTCACGTTCGACCGTGATCCCCATAAGGTATTTTCATATTCTGCTTGTAAGCTTCCGTAGCCAATGCCCCCAAAAGTTTCAAACCTGCCTATGTCATTGATCCTGGTATAATAACCTGCTCCAACTTCAACAAAAGTATGTTTATGGTAATTATCCGTAGAGTCGGAGGTCCTGTTGGCAAAACTACCGTGCAACATAACACCCAGGTGGTCGGTTATTGCATAGGCAACCTGTGGGTCAAAGCCAGATATCCC
>CAZOSQ010000441.1:0-3267 GCA_964582245.1 uncultured Bacteroidales bacterium
AAATAAGTTTATTATGGAATATAAAACAACCAGTAAATTTTTAATTTATTTAATTTTTATTTTCCCGGTTTTTTTCTTTTTCTCTTGTAAGCAAAAAAAAGATATAATCGAGAAAGATAAATTAGATGATAATATTATCCACATATTGGATGATATAAAAAAACCGGGAATTCCTGAAGTATCTATCAATATAATAGATTTTTCTGGATTTATGCCGGATGAAAATGGCACGCATGATTTTCAAAGGGATATAAAACAAGCAATTGATGAATTATTTGCAACAGGAGGGGGACGATTAATATTTCCCCATCCCGATTTAAGTGTCAAAAAACCGCGAAAAACAGTAACATACAGGATTAAAGGTCCAATTGAATTAAAAGATAACATCCACGTGGTACTGGATAGAGGAATTCGTTTGCTCTTTGAATTTGAACCTTCCAACTATCTTGTTGACGAGAAAGGGGTTATTACCAGGTATGAAGGAACAACTATATATTCTTATTCTCCCATGATACGTGGATTCAATGTTGAAAATATAACCATATCCGCCCGCAAGGGAATAGGAGCTATGCCAATTATAGACGGTGATGGTGAAAAATGGCAGGAATGGGCTATGTTAGGTAATGAACAACTTAGTTTAAACGGTAAAAAGGAATCAGTTTTATTGGTCAGGGAATCAAATAATTCTGGAGTCCATTTAAAATCACGTCATTTTGAGGATCCATCATCTCACTTTTTACCTCCTTCGCTAATAGAATTTTTTCTTTGCAAAAATATTAGTATCGAAGGCATAAAATTAATTAATTCTCCTTTCTGGGTTATTCATCCTGTCTTTTCAGAAAATCTTATTTTTAGAAATATTGTGTTTGATGCACAAGTGAATAATAACGATGGTATCAACCCGGAATCCTCGAGGAACGTTTTGATCGAAAATATTATTTTCAATAATCATCATCATAATATAGCCATCAAAGCCGGTCGTGATAAAGAAGGTAGGGAAGGTGCAGATATTACTGGTACCAAATTGGAGAATATAGAAAGCCGTTATATTCATGATGGTTTTTTAGGGGGGGCTACAGAAAATGTGGTGGTTAGAAATTGCGTGTTTAAAGGTCGTTATGCTTTTTGTATCGGCACTGAAATCTCGGGGGGAGCCAGGAATATTTACTTGGTGGATAATATTGCTCCCCAAGAAGTGGAAATGGGAATATTTATTAAAAGCAGCCGGAAAAGGGGAGGGAAAATTGAAAATATTCATGTGAAAAATTTGAAATTAAACAATGTATTGCAAGATGTAATAGGTATTGTTCCTGATTATGAAAAGGGGGTAGAAGAAGATTATCTCCCGGTTATCAGGAATATATATATTAAAAATGTAACAGCGAGCAAGGCCCGGTTTGGTATCCGCATTTTTGGATGGCCGGGTAGTCCAATCGAAAACGTGGTGATCCAGGATGTGGACATCAAGCAAACATTAAAAGTTGAACCTGGTAATTCCTTTATGGTGAACCAGGTAAAAGGTGTTGAATTAAAAAATGTTAAAATGAACGGGCAGTCAGCAGATGGCGTTTATAATCACGAGAAATCCAGTGTCAGTTCACTGGGTCAGAAAGAATAAAGGCTGATCCAGTAATATAATTAAGGTGCTATCAAAAAATAGTTCGGTTACAAACATTTTTTATTTTACCGTGTAATAAATTGCAAATCGCTATGCCTGTTGAATCATAATAACCCTGGTTTTATTACACAATATTATCTTTCTTAGCATCAATTGTAATGAAAAATGTTAAGGGCAATATCAATGTATATTAGGTAAATTAAATTAAATCAGCTACTTTGGCTTATTAAGTGTTTGTGCCTTAAAGAAAATCCTTAAATAATAGATGCAAAAATAATGCTAGTATATGCAAATATTGAATTAGTAGATTATAAACTAAATGGTTATTTTTGAATAATGTTTGTAATTTTTTAAAAATGATAAAGGTGTTTTATATAGCACTAATTTGATGAACATAAAAAACTGGTATTATGAACGAATTATTAGAAAAAATTGCTTATTGTGTGGAGTTTGGTAAGATTAACAAGGCGGCTCCATATCCCCCTGACATGAAGGGACAAGATGGTGCAGATGAATTAACTAAACAAGCTCTTGATGAAGGGATAGATGCCAATGATATCTTACAGAGTGGTTTAGTGGTAGGTATGGAAAAAATTGGGAAGAAGTTTCGTGAGAATAAAGTTTTCGTTCCACAGGTTTTAATGTCAGCCAAAGCCATGGGAACAGCCATGAATCACCTGAAACCTTATTTTCAATCTGGCGCAGTGAAAAGAAAAGGTATATTCGTAATTGGTACCGTGGTTGGTGACCTGCATGATATAGGGAAAAATCTTGTTACCATGATGGTAGAAGGTAGTGGATGGGAAGTTGTTGACCTTGGAACTGACGTTAAGGCTGAAAAATTTTTGGAAGCCATCAAGGATCATCCTAATTGCATCGTAGGCCTATCAGCTTTATTAACTACCACGATGGCCAACATGGAAAAAATTGTAAAGGAAATCAAGGCAAATTACAGTGAAACAAAAGTATTGATTGGTGGTGCACCCGTGAATGATGATTTCAAAAATAAAATTGGCGCTGATTTTTATTCTCCTGATCCTCAGGGTGCAGTGGAATATCTCGCTGAACAAGTTGCATAAGCTGATAAAGCCGAAGCTTTTTCGGCTTTTTTTATTAATATAAGAATTATTTAGAACCTTGTTCTGAATAGCTAATACAATATTGAAAAAATAATAAATATGCAAGGGAAAGAACTTATAAAACAAGCCATTAATTTGCAGGAAGTTGAACGAATACCATGGGTTCCTTTCGTAGGATGTCATGGGGGCAAATTAATAGGTGTTACCGCGGATGAATATCTAAAATCAGCGGATCTTATTGTCAATGGAGTAAGTGAATCCGTGAAAAAATATAAGCCGGATGGAATACCGGTTATGTTTGATTTACAAGTGGAAGCTGAAGTCTTGGATTGTCAATTGCAATGGGCCAAGGATAATCCTCCTGCCGTAATTTCTCACCCGTTGGTGGAAGGAAAAACCTTGGAAGACCTTAAGTTGCCAACAAAAGATCAAGGTAGAATTCCTGTTTGCTTGGACGCCACTAAAAAATTGAGGGAAAAATATCCCGACTTAGCTTTATACGGGTTGATTACCGGTCCTTTTACCTTAGCCCTACATTTGCTGGGTACGGATATATTCTTGAAAATGTTT
>CAZOSQ010000442.1:0-3252 GCA_964582245.1 uncultured Bacteroidales bacterium
AATTTGACCTGTTTCATCAATTTGGCCTATCTCATGCAAGACAGCTATGGCGTCTATCAATCCACTTCCCCAAATTCCTTTAGGGGTGCAATTTCCTATAATGTGGTAATCCAATTGGTTCTCAAGTGATAAAATTTTCGAAATAGCCCCAGAAGAAGCTTTCATCCCCATGGAGATATTAGCCCCCTCGAAAGCTGGGCCCGCCGCTGTAGAGGCAACTAAAATTTTATCCTTGTTACCAACGACTATTTCACCATTTGTCCCTAAATCAACCAAGGCCAATAGCGATTCACTTTTATGAATTTTTGATGCCAATATTCCCGCCAACACGTCACTACCCACGAAACTGGCAATGGAGGGCAAAAAAGTAACTTCAACCGGGGAAACAAAATTATCCCAGCCCAGGTCGGTGGTAAGAAACTTTTTTACATTACCATCTTCAAAATCAAAAGGATAAAAAGATAATGGTTTAGGATCTATATTGCAAAAAAGGTGATGCATGACAGTATTTCCCACGATTACTATTTTTTTTAATTCAAGATTTTCCCGGTCTTGCAAAAGAAGTTTAATTAGTTTATGCAATTCATTTCTAATCAAACTATTAAGCTGGATTAAGCCATCAGCATTTTCAATGGCAAATAATATACGGGACATGATATCAGCACCATATCTTGATTGCGGATTAAGTGAAGTTTGAGCACTTAAAACGGTTGCGTTCTTCAGGTCAAGAAGCTGTGCTACAATCGTGGTTGTTCCAAGGTCTATGGCTATACCATGCCCTTCTGCTGGCTCAAAATTAAAGGATGTATTATCAGCTAAAATAACGGAATGCATTTGTGATACTTCCAAAACAACATTTTCCGAAACATTACTCATGCAAGCCAATCGCCAACTATCATCCAGTCCTTTTTTTTGTAACAAGCTTTTTTGTTTTTGATCTGCTTGAATATTACCCTTGAGTACTTTCACCTTGCAAGCTCCACAAGTACCTTTTCCCCCGCAAAAAAATTCTACCCCATACTCGTGCATAATGTCAGAAAGAGGTGTGTTATCTTGTACTTCCAGTTCGATTCCGGCAGGTTGTAAATAAACTTTAATCATCTTCTTTATTTTTTAATCGTGGAAAAAAGCTTAATGAATTTGTAATATCTTAGTTTAGCTTTTAATCATTTTTATTGTACCTTAAAATTAATGATTTATTGTAAAATCAGTACCATGTAGATCTTTATTTATAATTTGTTTAAAAATAAAATATTTACACCCTTGATTTGATGAAAAATTTTCTTTTATAGCTTTATTAAACTTTCATTTAATAAAAAAAAATAAAACTTTAGCAAAACATTGATCTTAAATTATTTATTAATTAAATTGAATTTTCGAAAAAAAAAGGGGATGTTATTTTTTGATTATTGGGTCCACTCCGAGAACCCTATTTTTTTTTAAGTGCATGAGAATTGAATATTTTTAAAACATCGCATATGGGGCGGCAATAATTGATCAATTACAGCATTAAAAATAAAATTGCCCAGGATTCCGAGAGATTTATGTGCATTTTTTCCAGAAAAAGCCATTTTCGGACATGATTGTCCTATATAATTTAAGATTTGAACAAAGTTAACCCATAAACAACGGATATTGGCCCACATTTGATGTTTGATTTCACCTCTATATCTGCTCTTGGCATTAGAATAATGATAACCTAACTGAAAAATAGTGGCTTCAACATTATTTCGTTTTTGTAATGTTTCAATGGGTGTTTCTTCTATCTTCCTTCTAATTAGAAAGGTATCTATTTCTTTTTGAGTAAAATAACGGTAACCTTGGGGGGTTTTTATCCGCTATTTGGTAATGCCATTTTTACAAGTAATCTTTTTTGTGTCCTTTAATTCTTTTGAAAATGGATAAAAATACCGAGGTTGTCCTTTATCGCATAGTTATTGAATTGATAAATAATACCATCAAACATGCCTTTGCTAAGCATATTACAATAGATTTTAAAATATCTTGTTATACCTTGGTATTAACTTATAAAGACGATGGAATAGGATTTAATATGGATAAAATAATTAAAAAGAAGAATGAAGGGTTAGGATTAAATAACATTATAAATAGGGTAAAAACCATTAAAGCTAGGCATGAATTTTTTAATGTGCCGGGAAAAGGGATAACGTTTAGGATTTTTATACCTCTCGATTAAATATCTAACATTTCTAGTGTCTTGTCAATGATAACGTGACGGGTGAAATATGCCTCTACCTATGATTAGAAACAGGTTTCATCTGCTTTAATACATATGACCTGTCACTAGTTTAGGTGGGTGTTTTTTATTAATTAAAGGCTATAAAAAAAGCTACTCATTAGAATAGCCTTTTTTTCATGTCACGAACTTTTTTCTAGCTTGATCTGGAAATCCACTCCTGGAACAAGAGTAACAACTGGAATTTATCTATCTTAATATCTTCTTTCTCTCCTAAAATTGTCACGAGATCTGTTACCGTTTGAGCCGAATTGTTTGCGAGGTCGTGCCTGGTTTACAATGATGTCCTTGTCTTCCCACTCGGCACCATTTAAATTTTCGATGGCTGCAAGAGCTTCTGTTTCATTAGGCATTTCAACGAAGCCAAAACCTTTTGAGTCACCAGTTTCACGATCTATGATGATTTTGGCAGAATCTACCGATCCATATTCTTCGAATGCAGACCTTAAATCATCATTTTGAATCTTAGAATTAAGATTCCCTACATAAATGTTCATAAAAGATAAATTTTAATTAAACAAAGAATAAAAATGATTAAATTTTAGATAAGGAAAAAAAGACTCTATGTTATAAGATTTCAATAAATAAAGAAAAATAACATTGCCTTATTACTACTTACCTTATTCAAAGATAATAAAAAATCAAATAATTATCCATTTATTGTGTAATTATATTTTTTTTTTTTAAATATATTTTTTACCACTAGTAATTAATTATTAATAAACAACATATGAAATAATTATTATTTCAATAATAAAAAAAATATATTTAGCGAACCAAAAAAACCGAATAACTTCGTTGTGCTTTCCTTTCCGACAATTAATTTACTACCAGCAAACTATTTCTATCCAACTTTCATATGCTTCATTCTTGAATTCTTCTTGAAGCCACTTTGGTAATTATTTTAGTGTATTTAAAATAATTTAATTACCAGGGAGGGCTAATTAGGAATAAACATGAGATTAATTCCTGGGTTACCTGCTTTTTGGGTTAAA
>CAZOSQ010000443.1:0-3216 GCA_964582245.1 uncultured Bacteroidales bacterium
AAGGCGATTCTCCAACCTTCAATCACCCCGGAAACAGGGAATGTAGTGGGTTCTCCCCTCTCGTATGAACTATCAAACACATTTCCATCGGGAAGTGTACCTTGGTAATGAACTTTTACAGTATCATTCGCACTTGGAGTAGGGCCATCACCTTCTTGTAAAACTTGATATAAAACTCCCCCCTCTAGTTCTTTAAATCCTTTATTCTTGTATTCTTCCAATATATTTTGGCTTTCCTCCATGTTTTTCTTCCCTTCTTCAGTTGCTTTTTTCATAAAAAATTCGTTAACAAACTGGTAGGCTTCGTCTCTTGAAAAAAGGGCGCTATCCTGGTTAAAAGCTTCATCAAATCCTTTGGCAAATGCCGAAGTATTAATTTCATCAACCTGATCTTTCAGTTGGTGGGCAAAGATAGTCCCTAGGCTATAACTTATGGTATCGATGCTATCATTTAATTTCACGTTTTTTTGCATCGGGTTTTCTGAACACGAGAATAAAAATATTCCCATGTTTACTAGTAAAAATAAAGCTAGATTTTTCATACGCATTTCTTTTTATTTGTTTTTATTTACTTGTTTTAATTTATTCATCAACAGAGATCAACTCGATCTCGAAAATCAACAGTGAATTGGGTTCAATTTCTCCTGGAGGAGGATTTTCTCCATAACCCAAAGTTGGAGGAATATATAATTTCCATTTAGCACCGGGTTTCATAAGTTGCAATGCTTCTGTCCAACCTTTAATAACACCATTTACAGGAAATTGGACGGGTTCCCCGCGGTCGTAAGAACTGTCAAATACGGTTCCGTCCAGGAGCATTCCCTTGTAGTGTGTTGTAACCTTATCCGTTAAGCCGGGGGATTCACCTTCTCCTTCTTCGATAATTTCATATTGTAAGCCGCTCGGTAATTCTACCACACCCTCCTTTTTCTTATTCTCTTCCAAAAACTGTTCAGCCTTGTTAAGATTTTCCTTTCCTTTTTCTTTTTGCAAGGACATAACAAAATTATTGACAAATACCGATGCGTTTTCCTCGCTTATCATGGGTAAGCTATCATTGAAATTATCCTCAAGTCCTTTTATATATGCTTCATAATTCAAACTAGTGATTCCTCCAGCTTTTAAATTACTGGCCACCAATAAACCCAAAGAATAGCTTAATGAATCTTTCGCAGAATCTAAGGAAAGTTCCACCGGTGCTTCTCCCGATTTCTTATTCTTCTTCTTTTTTTGTCCATAAATGTTATTATTAGCAATAACAAAAATAAATAATAAACAAGTTGTTAGAGAAAATTTAAATAATTTCATACGTAAATTTTTTTTTTAAATGAATATTAGCACTGGCAAAGATATAAAAATTATTTCCAGGAATTTTCTTTCCACCAAAATAATTAACATCTAACTTTCTAACTATACTTTTTATTGTACTCCTCACCTAATCCTTAACAGCTCTTAACATTTCCATTTTCCCGGGTGGGCCAGGGATTTTTTCTACTTTGAAACCTAAGTGCAAAAGGGTTCTTCGCACATCACCTTTGACACAATACGTGGTCATAATACCTCCCGGGGTCAATAATTCAAAAATCTTTTTTAAAACCTCTTCTTTCCAAAGACCAGGTTGAACTTTCGGGGAAAAAGCATCAAAATACACGAGATCAAATTCATTTTCACTTTTATGATCCAAGAGATCAATCTTTTTTTTCAATAGGTCAAAATAGTTATCCAATGATATTTTTTTTCCCCATGGAGATTCATGGATTTTTAGAAAAAATTCGGCGGTACCAGGCAGTAATTCGGTGTAATTTAGATTTGTTATTTCTTGTATATCCAGTGGATACAAGTCTATGGTTTCATAAAATACCTTTTTCCCGGTTCTCTTGCATTCAATCCATGTTAACAATGTATTTAAGCCGGTACCAAATCCCATTTCAAATACTTTAAATTCATTCTTTTTAATGAGCCGGTATCCTTCCTTGATAAAAACGTGCAAAGATTCGGGTATGGCACCGTGTAAAGAATGATAATACTCACCTATACCCGGAACAAATACAGTCGAGGAACCATCGCCTGAAATTTTAATATGGCGTTCCATGAATGCTAATATTTATTATTTTATTGCTTCGCTTTTTTAATGAGAATAGGTGTTCGTGAACACGTGATCAGCATATTCTCCTGGTTTAGAAAATTCTACTTTCATCTTGCTGTTACCTAATTCCAAAATTTTCATGTCATATTGAAATTCGCCATTGGCATTTAAAGAAATAATGTTACCTTCCTCATCCAAGATCCATGTACCTGATTCAATAACAAGAAAGGAACCGCATTTAATATCTCCTTCTTCCAAGGTATACCTACTATCCTTTCCAAAGATATAAACATTATCCTTCTCGCAAGCTGGTAAATGAATGTATAAATCCGTCACAGCAGAATCCGCGTTTTCAACAAATACCGGTGGATCAATATTACTAGCTGTTAACTTCCAAGGTTTTTGAGTCAGCAATTCATTTCTTGGTTTAGTCTCCTCATCTTTCTTGTCGCAAGCACAAAAAAACAGGATAATTAGGACTGTTAAGATATTTAATTTCACAGGATTTTATTTTAGTTAATTTTTAAACTGTCTCTTTATTTTCTTTTTGTTTTTAAACAATATATGGTCTATAAAGTAAAAAATCGAAAATGGTGCCGATTAAAATCGGGCTATTGTTATGTGCCCTCATGGAGAGCGTAGAAATGATCCATTAAAATGTTTGAAAATACTGTATGAACATTCTTCATTATTTATCATTTATCCAGGCATGATTCAATTTAATCTTTTGCTAACACAAAAAGACTAGTGACGCGTCACATGTATTAAAGCGCATCGGATTCACCTTGAACCCAGCGTAGTGGCTGAAACGTCAGGACGCTTTATCATTGACATGACACTAGGCTGATACAACAAATATATTTAAAGTATTTAAAATAAAAACGCCTAGCGACCAAAAACGGTTCAACTTTTTTTTGTAATTGCACGTGTGCTATTACTATTGTAAAAATAACATAAAAAAAAAGATTTTTGTAAACCAGGCAGTAAAAGATTAAAAATAATTTTTCAATTTTCTTTTAAATGAAAATTAATTAGTTAAAAAAAAAACCGCCTGATGGCGGTTTTCAATATTCTATTTTAACAAATACTCGCTTCTCGCGGGGAAATAATCATTTCTCCCTGTTTATTAA
>CAZOSQ010000444.1:0-3201 GCA_964582245.1 uncultured Bacteroidales bacterium
CTAGATATTGATTTAATTGTTTGAAAGCAGTAACACTGATTTATTATGTACGAGGAAATTCCACGGGTAAATTCTACGATCGATTAATTGTATTTATTTAATTATAAGATGATTATTTGCATTAAAAAAAATTTCAACTTTAAATTAGGATATTTGTTTTTTCTTTACTTTTACATCACGTTCTTTGAAATAGTCATATCAAAAAAAATGGATCTTTTATTAACCGGATTTCGTATGATTCGGTAGTAATTGCACGAAAAAATTTCATGTTCAAAAAAAATAATTTTATGCATGAATCACACAATTTTTTTATCATCATGTAGTTTCTTTCTCATCTTTAATCGAGGGTAAAAAAAGATGTTGAATTTATCTCCTCTCGAAACATGTAGATGGTTGAAGTAGAGTTACAAACAAGGCGGGAATTCTCGCGATATATCCCACGGGATTTTACAGTAACTCAAATTTGGTTTAGCCTACTGGATGGCACTGCACTTAAAAAGCAATACCGTTATTAGTTTAAAACTATTTATACAGTAAGATTATCAAAACCGGACAAGCCAAAGCCCTTGCCCTTGAGTGAATTAACAATTTCATTAAAAATTTTGTAACTTATTTAAAGATGAACTACAAAAAAAATGGATCACGTGTCAAAGTGAATGACAAGACCATAGAAAAATCTTTTGGTCCAGTGGATAACCCTGAAAAATACCTTCAAGCCGATTGGTGGAGAAGGATTTTCAATTCCATGTACCTGAAAACAGATGCTGACGTGGTAGATGACAAGGAAATAACCCGCGGCGAAGTCGATCTTTTCATGGAGATACTTCAACCTTCCCAAGACAGCTATATGCTTGATATTGCTTGCGGCCAAGGTAGGCATACACAAGAGTTTGCCCAAAGGGGCATTAAAAACATTTTTGGTCTTGACCGGTCACATTATCTCATCAGGAAAGCCAAATCTACCAGTAATGAATTAGGGCTAAATATTACCTATAAAGAAGGTGATGCAAGAAAATTACCTTTTAATAATGATACATTTGATTATATCACCATCTTGGGAAATTCTTTTGGATATTTTGAGACGGTGGAAGATGATGTTAAAATTTTGAAAGAAATCATCCGGGTGTTGAAACCATATGGCAGATTTTTAATTGATGTCTCTGATGGTGACTATTTAAAGGAGAATTTTAGCCCCCGCGGATGGGAATGGATGGATAAAAACCATTTCGTGTGCCGAGAAAGAAGTTTATCCAAGGACAAGGATAGGCTTATTTCCAGGGAAGTCATTACCAATATTCACAAGGGAGTTGTCATTGACCAGTTCTATGCTGAACGGCTTTATTCCAGGGAAAACCTACGTTCCATACTAGGAGATGCAGGATTTAAAAATATTTCTTTTCACAACGAGATCAATACTGCTTCAAACAGGAACCAAGACCTTGGCATGATGCAAAAGAGGATTATTGTTACGGCCCAAGTAATTAAAGAGTGGACTCCCTCGAAAATTATTTGCAGCCCAGGATCCAGGAAAAATGTAGTGGTACTGTTAGGCGATCCTACCAAAAATGATATCGTGAAGCCTCAATCAATTTTTGATGAAGATGATTTCCACACCATCAAACAATTAAAAATTGCTTTAAGCGAACTGCCGGATTATAAATTCGTCTTCCTGGACAATCACAATACTTTTTTCAAGGACTTGCAACGTCTTAAACCGAAAACAGATTTCGTTTTTAACCTTTGTGATGAAGGATTTGGTAACGATGCCAACAAGGAACTTCTTGTACCGGCTCTTTTGGAAATCCTTGAAATACCCTACACGGGATCGAATCCCCGGTGCTTAGCCTATTGTTATGATAAGTCCCTCATCAGGGGTATTTCCAAGGAAATGCAAATCCCCGTGGCCGAGGCCTTCTTCATCAAACCCGAAGATAATGTTTTCGAGTTGAATATAGATTTTCCTGTTATTGCCAAACCTAATTTCGGGGATTCCAGTTTCGGTATAACCCAGGAAAGTGTTGCATACAACATTGAAGAATTAAATAACGCTATCCTGAAAACAAGGGAAAAGTTCGGTTACGATAAACCGGTACTTGTAGAAGAATTTCTAACCGGGGCAGAAATAACCGTGGGAATCATTGGAAATGCACCAGAATCATATACCATGTTGCCCATTATAGAAGAAGATTACTTCGGAATTACCTCCTGATCTTCCTAAAATATGTGGTTACGAGGCCAAGTGGCTTAATAATTCTCCATATTTTAAAACGTTGAAATCTGTACCTGCAAAATTGCCTTTTGAAATAGAAAAGTTGATCATTGAATATTGTATAAAACTTTTTGAGAGACTCGAATGCAGGGATTATTGCCGGTTCGACTGGAGATTGGACTCCAATGGCATTCCTAAGTTGCTCGAGGTAAACCCCAACCCCGGTTGGTGCTGGGATGGGCATCTTGCTAAAATGTCAGGTTTTGCCAACATCAATTATCCACAAATGTTGAACAAGATATTAAAAGCAACCGAAGACCGGGTTTGTTTCTCCAATGGAGAAAAAAATAAAGAAAAAGAATGTACGGAAGCTTCGCTTTCTAATCAAAACTAAAAGAAAAAAGGCACGTGAATCACGTGCCTTTTTTTATAACCTTTAGGATAATTATCATAAACATTTCAAGAAAAAAACAACATCCACCATCTCATTAAACTCCAAAACTTGAAAGAAAAAAATCGAGTCAATAGTTACAGACCTGCAACATCAATTATATCAAGGACATTAAATTTTCCATTAAAAAATCCTATTTTCTACTTTAAAAAATTATTAACAACCCAACTTCTTAAATAGTAAATATGATTCCGGAAATAAACATTTCCATGTTAATAATTACATTTTTTTTCTTCACGGTTAATCCATAAAATTGCATCATCAAATACTGGTGAAAAATAGGGAACCCGGTGAGAATCCGGGGCTGACCCCGCAGCTGTAAGTCCGGTAATTTTCTTTTCCAATATATGCCACTGCTTCCCCCGGGAAGTGGGAAGGCTGGATCCAGAAAGGACAAGCCAGAAGACCTGCCAGTATATCCATAGCTTTCGGGTGAACAGCATTATTTATCCTAGTGATGCGTCACATGTATTAAAGCGCATCGGGTTCACCTTGAACCCGGCGTAGTGGCTGAAACGTCAGGACGCTTTATCATTGACAA
>CAZOSQ010000445.1:0-3157 GCA_964582245.1 uncultured Bacteroidales bacterium
TTGTGTAACTGATTCATTTACCGCGGCAGGATGGGCCAAGGTGAATATACCACCTTCTTACCCTGTTAGAGTGGCTGGATACGGGTTGCGTCCCAAGTTCCAAGAAGTGCTTGATTCGTTACATGGGAGGACAATGGTGTTTTCGCGGGGAAAAAAAAGAATAGCCCGTGTGAGCTATGACCTGGTTATTGTTCCTTATTCCTTGGCCAACGAGGTGAGGAAAAAACTGAAAAAAAATAAACATCTAGATATTGATCATGTTTATTTTGGAGCCGTTCATAGCCATACCAGTTTTGCAGAATGGGGGAAAGATTTTGGTTTCCAATTTGTTTTCGGGAAATACAACAAGCAGCTTGTACAAGAAATTACCCGTGAAACAATTCAATCGATAAGTGAATCAGTGGAAAATCTTCAAGAAGTTTCTGTTGGATATGCTTGGTTGCCAACTGAAAAGGCTGTTCGAAACCATTTTGGAAATGGTCTTTACAAGGACACGATCATCAGGGCCGTCAAGGTAAGGAAAAGGAGTGGTGAAATAGGAATAATTAGTTCTTTTTCTGCCCATAGTAATTATTTACACCCTGAATACAAGGACTTATCTGCTGATTACCCCGGTATCTTAAATCAAACTCTAGAAAGTATAGATTCTATTAAGTTTTCCATGTTTTTTGCGGGTGCTGTGGCGAATCATCAACCTACTTTTAAATACGTGGAGAAGGATTCTGTTTATGGATTCAGGAATTACAAAACTTTAACAAAATATGGCCAATATTTCGCAAAACTAATTGCCCAAAACCAGCAAAAGTTCAACATGAAAGAAAATGTTGAACTAGATTATATCAAGGTAGAATTTCCATTACCATCACCACAAGTGAAATTAAGTGATAAGCTTGGTTTCCGCCCTTGGGTCTTTTACACGCTGATGGGAAAACATAGAGCTTCTCTTGATTGTTTTCGTTTGGGAAACCTAGTTTTCATAGGAACTCCATGTGACGCATCCGGGGAGTTTTACAGGGAATTGGAGCCTATTGCCCGGAAAGATGGGTTGGAACTTATATTAACCAGTTTTAATGGTGAATATATAGGTTATATAATACCGGATAATCATTACTTGATTGCAAAAAGTGAAGCCCGGGAAATGAATTGGTATGGGCCTGTAATGGGATCACACCTGGTGCATTTTATTAAGAATATCCTCCACGAGGTTCCTAGATGATTCAGTATAAGCTATAAAGTGTTTGTTTAACAGGTTCTCCTTGTTGAATTTTATTTCTTCCAATCCATTGGCTAATTTCACATGATTCCCTGTTGCGTTTATTAATGCACATCCTGCCGCTATATCCCATTCCATGGTAGGGGCGAATCGAGGGTATACATGTGCTTTTCCCTCGGCAATTAAACAAAGCTTTAAAGAACTTCCACGTGATTCAAATACGAGTTCTCCTTTTTTTTCTTTCACCAGATCTATGAAATTCCGTGTTATAGTATCAAGGTGTGATCTGCTACCTACAACCGTGAATATGCTTTGTTTCTCATTTTGATTTTGGAGTAAGGTGGATTTACTTTTTAGTTCTTTAATATTGAAAGGTAAGTTTTTAGATGAATTTTCTAGTTTATAAGCCCCATCATTGACAGAACCAAAATATAGAATGTCCAAAACAGGAACATAAATCACTCCCAATTTGGGTTTCCCATTTTCAATCAATGCAATGTTAACCGTGAATTCACCATTTCTTTTAATAAATTCTTTTGTTCCATCTAAAGGATCCACCAGCCAAAATTGATTCCAGGTTTTTCTTTCCTCGTATGGTAAGTGCTTTCCTTCTTCACTAAGAATAGGTATCAATGTTTCTTTTAAGGCACTAGTGATTAACTCATGAGCCTTTCTATCTGCCAGGGTCAATGGGGAATTATCTTCTTTTTGTTCTACCTCTTTAGATCCGGGTGAGTTGTAAATGTTGAGTATTTCCAGGCCTGCTTGTAAGGACGCATCTATCGCTCTTGAAAGTAATTCATCCAGTTTCATTATTTATTTCCTTTCAATCTTATAAAGATTTTTTTATATTAAATATTTTCGCAAACAAGTTAACTTTTTTAAAAATACACCAAAGATAAAATGAAAACGGTAACCAGCATATAAATGATAGTTAAAGGCAGTCCCACACGGAAAAAATCATTGAAAGAATAATTACCTGGCCCGAAGACCATCAGGTTTGTTTGAAATCCTATAGGTGTCATAAAGTTAGCAGCTGCTGCGTAAGCTACAACAAGTATAAACGGCATAGGGTTCAACCCCAGGTTAATAGCGGTTGTTAATGAAATAGGGAAAATAAGAGCCACGGCAGCTTTCGTGGTCATATAAGCGGCAAGTATTGTAGTGACAAAATATATACCAAACAAAAACCCAACTTTCCCAAGGGGATGAAGAACCGATATCATTGAATTAGCCAGTAATCCTGCCACACCTGATTTATCCATCGCTATTCCAAGGGCCAGTGACAAAACAATAATCAATGCCAGGTTATAATCAACACTTTTAGGGAGTTCTTTTGGGTTCGTGATTTTCATTACCAGGGCGGCCATCAAAACAACAAGTAATCCATGGAAAAGAGAAACCCATCCAATAGCAGATAATAAAATGGCAAGAACGGTTCCCCCGAGAAGAATGGTTAACTTGTAATTTTCATATTTGATAAAATCTTTTACCTTGGAAATCAAGTAAAAATCCCTTGTATCGTGGCTCCTGTTTAAAAAATCTCCACCTGCAAATAAAAGAAGGACATCACCAGCCTTTAAAACCACATCACCTAATTTTTGAGAAATCCGCTCTCCATTTCTATGTACAGCAATAATGGCAGCATCGTATTTGCTTCTGAAATTTAATTGATGGATTTTTCTACTGATTAATGCTGAATTTTGAGAAACAACGACCTCAAGTACCTCCGTTCTTTTTTTTCTTTTTAGCATGCCTATTTCTTGCATGACTAATCCCTTGTTTGTTTCTATCATATCTGCTATATGAGAGGTATCTCCTCCAAATACCAGAATGTCATCTTTCTCCAATTCCATGTCAGGTTATAACCTGGTAATTTTATGGTTCGCACTGGTTATCTCTATAAGGTAAAAGCCAGGTTGGTTATGCAGGTTAGAATCCTCT
>CAZOSQ010000446.1:0-3154 GCA_964582245.1 uncultured Bacteroidales bacterium
CTAAAGGTGTTGCAGATGATAATTTTGATAGAGGTATATTAATTTGTGGTACAGGTATAGGTATGTCTATTGCTGCTAATAAAGTTGATGGTGTAAGAGCTGCCCTTTGCCATAATGTTTTTTCTGCTAAGGCCACAAGAAATCATAATAACTCTAATGTTTTAACTATGGGTTCTCGAGTTGTTGCAAAAGGTTTAGCAAAAGAGATTGTAAAAGCCTGGTTGGGAGAAGAATTTGATGGTGGAAGACATGAAAGAAGAGTTAATAAAGTAACTCAAATAGAAAGAAATGAATATAAATAAATCTTTCAAAGGATGAAAAAAATGATATCTAATTATTTTTTACTTTCAATTACAAGTTTAATAATATCATTTTTACTTACTCCAGCTGTAAAAAAGTTAGCCAGGCTTATTAATGCTGTAGATTTGCCAGGAAAAAGGAGAATTAATGAAATTCCTATCCCTAATATTGGAGGACTGGCTATCTATGCCTCATTTGTGATTACAGCATTAATTTTTCTGGAAGTTAATAAAACACTTATAGGAATTTTAGTTGGAGGAAGTTTAATAACTTTTATAGGTTTTATCTCCTTGATCTTTGGTTTGCTATTTAAATTTTCCATGATTTTAAGTTTTAAATTTGATCCATAAATTTGTAATGTTGTCTCGTGATCCAACCGGTATTCCTGGGGTGAGATCCCGAAACGTTTTTTAAAAGCCTTGTTGAAAGAAGCGTGATTTTCATAACCAACCTTAAGAGCCACCTCGCCCACGGGCATGCTTGTCATTTTTAACAAGTGTACAGATGTTTCCAAGCGGATCCTGGCGATATAGGCGCCTATGGATTCACCCAAGTAAGCCCGCATGATCCTGTGAAAATGATAGGGGGAATAATTTCCCAGGCTGGCTAAATGTTCCAGGGATAGCTTACCATCGAGGTGGTTATTAATATAATATACAACCTTGTTGATCCTTTCGTGATAGCTATGCCGAGTATCTTCTTTCATGATTAATAATAAATAATTAAAATATTTGACCGGTCATGAAACAAAATTAAACTTATTCGTGAGAAGATAATTTTCCAATCTTGCTAAATTGAGTGCCATCGTATTTAAATTATTCCACTTAATATTTCTACCTCTTTTTTTTCTTTATAATACCCACTCCTATTTTTCGTTTAAAAGCAATAAAAAATAAGATGAATATTTACAACATAGAAACAGGAAATTTCAAGCTGGATGGTGGAGCCATGTTTGGCGTGGTACCCAAGGTAATCTGGCAAAAGATGCATGAGGCGGATGATAACAACCTGGTAAACCTGTCCATGAGATCCATGCTAGTAGAGGAAAAAGATAAAATAGTTTTAATAGATACAGGACTGGGAAATAAGCAGGATGAAAAATTCTTTGGCTATTATTACCTCAATGGTAAGGATAACCTTTTATCCTCTTTAGAAAAATATGGTTTTCAACCCGGGGATATCACTGATGTCCTTCTCACGCATCTCCACTTTGACCATTGCGGTGGAGCTGTTTCAAAAAACGAGGATGGCAAACTTATACCTACTTTTCCCAACGCACTTTACCATGTTAGCAAGGAACAATGGGATTGGGCAATTGATCCAAACAGCAGGGAGAAAGCATCGTACCTGGAAGAAAATATTTTGCCACTGGAAGACCATCACGTGCTGAATTTTGTTGAACCAGGAAAATTTTCGGAAAATATTGAACTAAAGTTCTTTAATGGACACACGAAAGGACTGGTTGTTCCAATGATTCATTATGCAGGACAGACAATAGTTTTTGCCGGTGATTTAATTCCCGTGGCAGCACAAGTGCCGGTAAATTATATTTGTGCTTATGACATCGAACCTCTTATTTCCATGGATGAAAAAGAAAAATTTCTTGGAGAAGCGGTTGAAAATGGTTACATTCTTTTCTTTCAACATGATCTTGAAAGAGAATGCTGCACGTTACAATTAACAGGAAAAGGTGTTAGAATAAATAAAATATTTCCATTGGAAGACCTGGTTCAAAAAGCTTTATCGTGATTTTATGAAGCGGATGACATCATCTTGCACTTCCATCATGTAGCCAGGATCTTTTTTCTTGATATATTTTTCAAGCTCGTCTACACGCGGGTAATCCCCTGTTCCATCAAAGCATCGTGCATCATCAATTAAAATCACGTGTGGATATTTATGGTGTTTGAAAATTGCCCCTAATTCCTCGTAAATGGGGCATTCCTTTTCACCTTTCGCGGTAAACCCGGCCGAATAATGGCCATCCAACCAAAATAGAGCGGTGGAATCTAACTTGGGAACTATATCGTGCAGGACTTTTCCACTATCTCCATGAAATAAATGAACATGCTTGTCCTTAACAAACCTGGATACCGTTTTTTCCCATAATTCTTTTCCTAACTCTATGGAGTATATTTTTTCAAAATTATCCAGTTGAGTAAAAACCATCTCCCCGAGGAAAGTTCCAGTCTCCACCAAAATATTTATATCGTGATTATTTTTATACCGCTTGATAATTTCCTGTTTGACCACGTGCGGGGGAGGCAAGGGCTTTCCCTTGTTTTCCCAATTTTTTATAATCCTCTTTCTTTTCCTGTCGGAAAAGATTTTTGTTATTCCTTTGAAGTTTAATTAATTCACATGGGTCTTGAATTTTATACAAGGTAGATGAAATGATAATTTCCTTTATCATGATAAATAGCAAACCCCGGCTTAAATCCTCTGCCGGGGCATGCCAGTAAATATTTATCTTGCCCTCATGAGCTCTTCATCATAATAAAGGGTCACCAATTCTTCCAATTCTTTGCTTAATGCTGAATCCTGTCCCCGCGAAGCAACAAGCCTGTACATGGAATTCATAAAACTCCAGTTTTGAAGAATTGTTTGAGCACTATTAAATCTCATCTTCTTACTGAACCGGCTGAAATAGTTCAACTCTTCCTTGGTAAGGTTCTTAAAATCATTTATCAAAGAATCTGCCTTTTCCTTAGCTCCTAGTTTATAATATAATTCAGCCATACCAACGGTATAATAATCATAAGGCAGCACCCTGTTAGGCATTAGTTCTAAACTTCTATCCAAAACTGTTATAGCGGAATCCTTTTTCCCTTCCGAAAGAAGCGCATCTGCTAAC
>CAZOSQ010000447.1:0-3140 GCA_964582245.1 uncultured Bacteroidales bacterium
TGTTTCACCTTCTGGCAATCATCCAGTTCATTTTTAAATTTATAATGCTGGATTTCAGATCCATCATATTACTAGAAAAGCTCTGGCAACCGCTGATCATTTACAAATTTCTCAAAATTCCCTAAATCTTTCCTTTTTCGCCTGTCACAAATGGTTTTTTCCACCGTCTTGTACTCGTCCCTTTTGTTAGGGGATATATATTTCCCGTTTTCATCAAACGTCAAGTACCTGTCTTTTACCATTTTTTTTATTTCAACCTCCATTTCCAACGGGTTTTTTCCCGTACTCGGGACAAACTCTGCCAGCCGGATTTCTTCCGCCCCTGCTCCTAATAGTTTATTGCACATCCCCAAAACAAGCCTGTCTTTTGTCAGGTAATGCCGGATAATCTTTTCGTTCTCTGTAATGGAATCATTAAAGTATTTTATTACTTGTTTTTGGGTTAACTTGTCATTTTCCTTTGCTATTTCTCCCGCTTTATCAAGGAATATATCTTTATACCGTTTGTTTTCCAGGGGGTAAAAAACTATTTCCTGCTTAAAAACCTTATATTTCCTGTTCGCTTTGTAATATGGCTGTGCATCTTCATTGAATGAACGTTCAAGTAATTTGGCAAAATTGTCATTTTCATGATAAAACAAATTCTTTTCCCTTAATAATTGTTTAAAAATTTCCCTTGTTTTTTGGTCAAACAAACCCGCTGGCAAATCCACCGGTTTTTTGTATCTGTCCTGTACATTCATAAACCATTCAGTGTAATTTGATTTCCCGCTTAATATTTTCTTTAGTTTATAGGGTAAAAATTTCTCGGGAGGCCGCCTAAAAACCTTTTGCCTGCCCCTGCCCGTGTAAAATGTTTTTCTAATCCATTTTTCTTTTAAAAAAAGGTATTTCTCGTACATCTCTAAAGTATTGTCAATATGATCAACATTGATATCCTTTAAAAAAGGGTGCCCCCCAGGTTCGAAAGCCAGGTTAAATGTCTCGAAACAAATTGCCCTGAATACAGGATACCCGTCTTCTTTCGAAGGAAAAAAGGCAAGGCTTTTCTGCAAACGGTCGTAATAAAACGATGTTACTTTATTTTTTTTATTTTCATCAATT
Source organism: uncultured Bacteroidales bacterium (assembly GCA_964582245.1). GTDB lineage: Bacteria > Bacteroidota > Bacteroidia > Bacteroidales > CAZOSQ01 > CAZOSQ01. Next base: position 1,105 of record CAZOSQ010000447.1, read on the forward strand.
ATCAGGTAAATGATATCCCGGGCAATGAACGTGGCCATTTCGCCAATTTTGGGAAACTTCATTCTATTCGTTTTCTCCCCGCGGGTTTTAAAAATTTTTAGCCTGTGCTTTGTATCTTCTTCTATCTCCTTTACTTTTCTCCTGAATGAAATATCTGCTTCGCCGTGTTTTTGGATGTTTAGGAGATTGTTGACCATCCTGCCAGATAAATGGCCAAGGGAAAGACCGTTTTCATTTAGAATTTTTTCCAGTTCCTCTTTTCGCTTTTTTAACTCTTTTAACTCGTGTTCACCGTAAGGTTGCCCAAGTTTTTTTTCCGATGTTTTTTTTATAAAAGCAGTATTGAACATAAGTTGCTCCCTGATTTTTTCCAACTTTTTTTCATCAAGGATCGTGCGGGAAGATCCCTCAAGAAATTCACGGATGATCTTTTCTGAGATGCCCTTCTCGTGCAACTCGAGAAAAATTATTTTTGGCAAATGGTGGACACTTAGAAAAGCCTCGGGTTTATTCTGTTCGAGTCTATATTTTTTGGCATGCTCGCCACTTTCCAATTCTCTTTCAACGCTTTTCAGTTTTGGCAGGCATGGTTGGAGTTTCTTTGGATTTCCTTTTAAAAAGTAAATCCCGATCTTGTTATTTTGAATGTTATATTTTGGTGAATATTGTAAAAAACCACGGGTCGGTATATTCTTTTTTATTTTCTTTTCAAAATAGTTCATGCAGGATTCGTTTACGCCTGTATCATTATGAAAATCAACAAAATCACCCAGATTTCCAAATGCTGTGATGTCCTTGACGATGTTTCTGTTCACCTCACTTCCATCAAATCTTTTTTATAGCTCGCTATTTCAAATTTCCCTAAATTGATGTGAAACCTTAACGTTTCAAATGATCGAGTCAAATCCAGGAATTTTAGCGCAAAACAATTAAACCTGTCTGTACGCCTTACCCGGGAGGTAATGGCTTTTATGTAGTTTTCATAATTCTCGGTTTCCATGTTCCCTGGCATGCTGTTATCCAGCACATTTAGTTGTTTTAACTTGTCCAGGTCAGGTTTGAACTGTTTTTTTTCTTCTTCTGTCAAACATTTAAACAGTTCCCGGGGACACCTGTTGAGGTCATTCGCCATATCGAGGAAAAACCCATTTTCCGGGTCATTACTGATAAATTTATCCATGGGCAACTTGGCACAAAAAGCCAGTAACACTTCCCTGGTTGCAAGAAAAGGGGTGTCGCGGGTGTCCTTGAAACCAATTACTCGGTTAATAAAACGAAACGCCTCGCCCCGTTCCAGGAACCAGGAACAAAAAAACACCATTCCCGCTTCTGTAAGCTCGTTAGCAGAATTTACCAGTTCTTTATTATTGGCTATTTCAAAATCCTCATCATGAAAAGTGCCTGAATAACGGGCTTTAGTTATTTCAATAGCTACTTGATAGGATTTTCTGATAAAAACTGCAAGGCTATCGTTTATGATAATAATTCTTTCGTTCCCGTCATTTTTGGAATAATAGTGGGAAAATTTATTTCTTGTTTCATTTAGAAAGAAAAACAGTTCTTTTATTGTATCTTTCACTTTGGCAAAATCTATATTTTCCCCGCACCTCTCCCCACCAAGAAATTCGTCAGGATCAAAAATTTTGGTAAATGGCAGGTACCGTTTTAAAAAATTTAACACCCTGGTCTTATTGTTTTCTTCATCTTTGCCTCCCATACTGTTCAAATACATATCTACGTTCGCAATATCTTCATCATCCTCAAGTCTTTTTTCAAATTTGAATTTTTTCATTAAATGCGTGATAATTAAAAACACGTTGTGCCTTGCCGCGTTAAGGTATCCCCCAAAATATTGGGGGTCATCTGTTAAGGTTCTTTTATTTCCAATTTTGATGTTCTCCATGTTTAATAACTTTTATTATCGATAATAAATATTCTACTTGGTAAAATGATGATAAAACCACTTTTCAAGTTGTTGATTAGTTTTTTGATTTTTAGATAATTCTATCCTGTAAATTTATGATTATTTTCAATAA
>CAZOSQ010000448.1:0-3138 GCA_964582245.1 uncultured Bacteroidales bacterium
CCATAACATTTTTCCCACTTTTTATTGCCCATCTTATCAATTTTAACAGCGTAAAAATCTGTACCTCCTGCACCAAGTCCAGTAGCTGTTCCAGTGACTAAAAAGTCCCCATCTTCCAACTCGATAATTGATTTGGCTTCATCAGGCCCGCTTCCCCCGAATGTCCTAGTCCACGTGGTATCTCCATCCGGGTTAACCCGAACGATGTAAAAATCACGTGATCCTGCTCCAAAACTTTCCGTGTATCCAGCCATTATAAATCCACCATCATTTAGCTGAACAATAGCATTTGCCCCCTCAGCTCCCGGCCCGCCATATCCCTTGGTCCAGATTTTTTGTCCCCAAGCATCCGTTTTCAGCAATATTGCCTCAGTTTTTGGAATTTCATTTCCACTCCCCGATGTACCAGCAATTATAAAGCCTCCTTCGCATACTTCCAGGACAGCATTTCCATAATCAAAATACTCGTTACCGTAGGTTTGCTCGAAAACTGTCCCGGAAATTCCTGTACCCGGGGAGGTAAAAGAAATATTTTTCGTGAAATCGAAATCATTTCGACCCGATGCTATGACCCGGCAATCTGTTGATAAGCTATAATAACCACCGTAAGAGAGACCCCAGCCATAAGCATCGTTTATGGTAAATTCCAACTCCAAATTTGGCGGTAAACAAATTGTATCTTCGTCAATTGCTGATCCCGGATTTCCCGGTAAATATCCACTCGCGTACAACGGTTCTCCTCCCTTACCGGTAAGCGTCCATGAAATAATATCAAATGAACTGTTTTTTGAAATTTTCACGTAAATGTTTGAGCATTGCGAAGATAGATTGGAAAAAGAAAAATTACCTAATAGTAGGAACAATAAAATAAATTTCTTCATCATCTTTTTTATATTGAACTTATTAAATACTTAGCAAAAATATAAAATATACTCATTCGTCATTTATTATGAATAAAAAAATTTTTGTTTGTTTTTGTTTTTCCCGGGAAATTATCAGAATTTTACAAGGGAAAAATTAAAATATCACTAATTACTTGTTAAAATGAAATTAAAATGTATCGTTTCTATCATTTTGTTGTTTTTTACCTTAGTTGTTCCCGCACAAGAACTAGGTGGCACACAGGCAGATAGAACAGCCATTAACTGGATGAAATTAACCTTTAACCAGGATCTTAAAAAAGAAAATATATTAAATGTATCAGGAGAATTTTATAATGATAGCTTGGTATATTATCATGTTCAATTTAAAAAGGGCGGTTTTGTCTTAGTATCGGCAACTGATCATGTACAATACTTGATATATTGGAAAGTATTTACCTTTGCAGAAGTGAATAATCAGTAGGAATTGAAAATAGTTGTTGATTTAAAGGTGATTTTTTGATATCTGTAATAAAATAGCGTGACTTTTCATTTCTTACCAGTGTCCTTTCTACTGATAAAAGAGGGATAAAACCTTCCGAACCAGGAATATGTAGGAAAAAGTTAAAATTATTTTCTGTTTTATTTAGAATTCTCCATAAGTCATCCCAGAATTCAAATTTATTACCTATTACCCAGTAAGCAATTTCGGTATTCATGGAACGGTTCCTGACTCTCCATTGATAACAGGTATGGCCATTTATTTCTTTCCTGTAATCTGTTTTAATTATTTCATAATTCTTGTTTTCCACATCCACGAAGGATTTATTTTTAATATTTTTAAAGACTTTATGATGGGGATGTAGCGCGGTAATTTTTTCCTTTTGTAAATCTACGAGTAGGATATTTAAAAGTTTATTTTCACGATTATATTCTTCAATGCGGACCATATTTTGTTTCACGTGAAATACAAAATAAGAAGTATCATAAAAGGACTGTCGTTTCATTTTAATACTTCCCTCGAAAGTCTCTTCCTTACTTGGTATGCTACCAATTAAAAAAATAAATAAAATCAATATCTTTGTCATTACCCGGCTCTCTTAAAGTTTTAATAGTGTCACACATCATTATATTTAATAAACTAATCCCTTTACCCTCTATGCAATACTAGTGACGCATCACATGTATTAAAGCGCATCGGATTTACCTTCAACCCGGTGTAGTGGCTGAAACGTCAGGACGCTTTATCATTGACAAGACACTAGTAATGTTATACATTTTATAATCAATTATTGCAACACATTTTTACCCAAAAATAATAATAGGGCTCAACACTAATGTCAACTGAACCACGTCCTGTATTAGAAGGTATTCCTAATCGACTATGGTATGATGCGACACTAGATTTTATCCCTTATATTTTTTATACCAAATAAAAGTTAAAAAGTTACATAATATACTATAAGATGAGCAAATATAAAAAAAATATTGGACGATTGGGAGAGGAGATAGCAGTAAAGTATTTACTTTCCCAGGGGTATAAGATACTTGAAACAAACTGGTATTTTAAGCATAAAGAGATCGATATCCTTGCCTTGGATGAAGAAGTACTGGTGGTTGTGGAAGTTAAAGCCAGGTCAATAAAATTTTATGAAGATCCTGCCATAATAGTCAATAAAAGAAAGCAAAGATTCCTGGTTGAAGCGGCCAATCAATATATTATTATTAAAAACATTGATCATGAAGTTCGTTTTGATGTAGTTTTTATAGTGCTGGATGGTGAGGATGCTGACATTGATCACGTGAAAGATGCATTTTATCCATTGTTATAAAAATAGAAAAACCTGGTGTTATGCCAGGTTTTTATTATTATATTATTTATCCGGGTTATATTTTTATTCACTACTGACCGGGTAAATTTTAAATAAAATTAAACCCGCTAAATTGTTATTGGTTTTGAAGAATAAATATAAAAGTGGTGGGTAGGTTTTCGCCCCCGGTAAATTCCTTTCCGCCGTCGGCTTTTAGCCCTTGGCGGGGGGTCGAAAGAAAATCTAAGAAGTGAAGCGTTAAAAAACCAAGGCTGTTCGAGGACGTTAGGCCCGAACCACGGGCATAGCCGCCAGGCTAAGAACGTTCCTGTTTGAATTACGGTACAATTAAGATAAACATTAGTAAACACTTGATGGTTTTCTTAATCTCTTCCCGCTTAGCGGGAAGTCAATTCGTGGCTAATAAAAACTTTCGATGCATTTTAGATGTCTCACTTCAATTGACA
>CAZOSQ010000449.1:0-3129 GCA_964582245.1 uncultured Bacteroidales bacterium
CATGGGTAGCACGTTGTCTTGCAAAACTTTCTCATGATTCGGGAACGGCGCCTTTTCCCATGATGGTTTTTGGTATAATCAAGGTAGGACGGTCTTTTTCGTCATTAGCATCTTTCCATGCTTTTCTTCTTTGATCCGGGTTATTACCTTCTATAGTAATTACCTTCCAGCCCCAAGCCTCGTATTTTTTAGCAGTATCTTCCTCTGTTGTTTCACAAGTGGTATGAGAAAGTTGAATATCATTGGAATCGTAAAACATGATTAAATTATCCAAACCAAGGTAACCAGCGATTCGTCCTGCTCCTTGCGATATTTCTTCTTGGATCCCACCATCAGAAATAAAAGAATAAATTTTATGGGACATCCAATCTCCAAATCTTTCCACGAGGAATTTTTCAGCGATAGCGGCACCTACAGCCATCACGTGGCCTTGTCCCAAGGGTCCGGAAGTATTTTCTACCCCTCTTTTAACATCCACCTCGGGATGTCCAGGTGTAGGACTACCTAACTGCCTGAAATTCTTTAGATCATCTAAAGAATAGGTTCCCACTAAGGCAAGAATTGAATAAAGCATTGGAGACATGTGTCCCGGGTCCAAGAAAAACCGGTCCCTATTTATCCACTCCATATCAGTAGGATCAAAATTTAAAAATTCTGAATAAAGAATGTTGATAAAATCTGCACCTCCCATGGCGCCGCCAGGATGTCCTGACTTGGCTTTTTCAACCATGGATGCTGAAAGAATCCTAATATTATCCGCGGCTTTGTTAACGATTGTATTGTCCATACTTGTATACTACTTTTTTAGTTCAACAAAATGTCAAAATTACAATCTTTTACCTTTTTTTTTGCATGTATGAAGATTTTTATTTTCATGAACCTGGTGAAACCTTTTTGTAACAACCCTGGTGAAAGGTTTTCAACTTTCTAAAATGCAATGTGTTTTACCTAAAAAGAAAATGATATGCGACCATTATTGAAAATTTACAAAACCATTCTTATAGGATTTTTCCCAGTGTTAATTCTTGCGCAACCTGAAGATTCCTGTCATTCACTGGAACCAAACCTGGAACTTGTCACCGTAAACCAAGAAGGTAATCATTTACTTGTTTGGGAAAAAGAAGATGGAGCTGCTGATTTCGTTACAGTTTATAGGAATCCCGAGAAACCCGAAATAGAACAAATCCAGTATGATATCAATAAAAATTGGATCGTGAATGAAATACAGGGTCATGATATACCGGCTAGTTATGCGATTTCTATAACAGATACTTGTAAAAAGGAATCTTCCTTTTCAAGATGGCATAAAACCATGCACCTTGATGTTGAAATCCAGGTATCCATTCAGAAAATCATGCTCTTGTGGAATCCATATCGAGGCTTCGAATATGATACTTTTATTATTTACCGAGGCCACTCGAAGGATCAGTTATCTCCTTTCAATCGCATACCCTATGATACTGGTATTGTTGCCTTTTCTTATATAGACGACCTGGAACATGATTTAATTTTTTACCAAATTGGTATAAATTACAAGGAGTCCCTCAATGGCATAAATTTCCCCTTTCCATGCACTGGTCCATGTACTTTGTCCAATATAGTTTCCATAGTTGCTTCCAATAAAAAGAAGATCCCATTAGAAGAAAAAATAAAAATCTATCAAAATTCACAAGGCCAACTTCATTTATTAATTTCCCACGAGGGAAAAGCCTGTTTAGATTTATTTTCCTCCACTGGTGAATTTATGACCAACCTTTATAATGGATTTATTCATAATAAATTAGAAAAATATTTTGAATTAAATTTACAAGGTTTTTTCCTGGTAAGAATAAGGTTGGAAAATAGAATCACTTTTAAAAAAATCGTTATTTTATAAATGAATTTATAACTTCCTTTATCTTTTTTTTTAAGTTTGTGGTACATGAAATAAATGCTTTACAATATATAAAGTATTGCATGACTACGTTTATAGACTAGATAACCCATGTTTATTATTGGGAATCATGCATGTTTAAAATAAACATAGGATTGATCCTGCAGAATAAAATAAAAGAAGTAAGTATGAATTTACAAATTGAAAAGGGAGAAACTTTTGCTTTTGGCATTTTTCGTATTTTCCACGGGTTATTAGATGATGCCGTTGAACGGTTATCGGATCAAGATCATAAAGATGAAACCATACATGAGGTAAGGAAAGATTTCAAAAAAATTCGAGCTTTATTGCGAATATCTCGATATACGATTTCTAAAAATTTTTACCGGGAGAACAATGTTTTTTTTCGGGAACTGGCAAAAAAATTAGCGTATACACGCACCTCAAAAGTCCACCTGCAAACACTGAACAAGCTGCTGGAAAATAAAGATTTACTGGAAAAAAGTACTGGATTTAAAGAACTGGAACTTTATTTAAAGAAACTGCACGAAAAAAATTTAGTTGATTTAAAAGAAAACAAAATTTTTGAAAAAATAAGAAAAGATTTAATTCAAAAAAAGAGGGAGATAAAGGAATGGCCTGTAAAAAGCAGGAAAAAAACTAAATTTTACAAAGGCATCCTTGAGATGTATAAAAAAGGACAAAAAAGAAAAAAAGAAGCTTATAAAAATCCTGATCCTAATCTTTTTCATGAATGGCGAAAGACAGTGAAAGATCTTGAATTTCAAACTAGTATATCATTTGGACACTCCAATGAAATCGTCAACACAACCATAAGCTTGTTGAATAATTTAGGGAAATTACTGGGGGATGAACATGATCTGGCGGAATTTTTAGATCTACTGGATAACCAAGAACTTCCAATGTTATCAAAGGAAGAAAAAGAATACATATTAAATTCCATTGAAGAACAAAGAGAAAAAATCATGTACCAAGTTTACATGGATGGAAATAGGATGTACCAGTTTAAACCTTCTTCATTTTTAAGGAGGTTAAAAGTCCTTACCCATGAGCAATAGCATCTAATGCCAAGTCAAACGTAACTCGTCACTAGCAAGGCATCACAACTTGAATAGTGTTTAGGGATTCCTCCGGATCAAGTGGGTGTGTTACATTCGCGGATTAGGAATAGTTTTACCTGCATACTAGTGACGCGTCACATGTATTAAAGCGCATCGGATTCACCTTGAACCCAG
>CAZOSQ010000450.1:0-3106 GCA_964582245.1 uncultured Bacteroidales bacterium
GTTACAACAGACTTTTGACAGGTTTGCACAGCTCATTCCTACTGAAAATATCTATATAGTCACGAATGAATTATATGGAGATCTTGTGTTGGAGCAATTGCCGGGGTTAGAAGAGCAACAAGTTTTATTGGAACCCTTACGAAAAAATACAGCGCCATGTATAGCTTATGCAAACTATAAAATTCAAAAAGCAAATCCAAAAGCAAGAGTGATAGTAGCACCTTCTGATCACTTAATTTTGAAAGAAAATATTTTTCTTGATGTCTTGAAAAGAGGATTAGATTTTGTTCGAGAGAATGATGCTTTATTAACATTGGGAATTAACCCTTCTAGGCCTGAAACAGGTTATGGATACATCCAGTTGAATGGTGACGCTGACAATATAACAATGAATGAAGACATCAGGGAAGTTAAAACTTTCACGGAGAAGCCAGATTATAAGATGGCTAAAATATTTTATGAGAGTGGCGAATTTTTTTGGAATTCTGGTATTTTCGTATGGTCCCTTGATTCTATAATGAAATCTTTTGACAGGCATCTTCCCGAAGTTAGTTCATTGTTTATTGAAGGATATGATTTATATAACACCAAACAAGAAGGCCAATTTATTAAAAAAATATATCCTGCCTGTCGAAGTATCTCGATTGATTATGGAATTATGGAGAAAGCTGATAATGTATATGCATTGTGCGCTGATTTTGGATGGTCCGACCTGGGAACCTGGGGATCTTTGTATGATAATTCCGGGAAAAATGAAGATGGAAATGCAATTCGGGGAGAAAATGTTTTTACTTATGATTCAAAAGGGTGCATTATAAATGTTCCAAATGAAAAATTAGTTGTACTAGAAGGATTAAAAAATTACATTGTAGCTGAATCAGATAATGTTTTACTCGTGTGCAAACTAAAAGATGAACAAAAGATAAAACAGTTCGTAAACGAGGTAAAAATTAAAAAGGGTGATCAATATTTCTAATATAAGTGTTGGTTAATCAACGAAATAAATTAAAAAAGGGTTGTTCAAACGAACAACCCTTTTTTTTAGATATTATCTTTATTCTAATATTCCCATAGATCATGTTCAACATTGAATAACCATTCTTTGATTCGTTCAGCTTCATACATTTGCTCGAGTCCATTGGCATATGAATTAATAAAACGGTTATTATGCACGTTGGATTCTCTTACAATTGTACCATGAAACCTTCTTTGCCAAAATAGGTCATCATAAGATATGCGTTGAGCATCATTGTGCCTATTGTAAACTTCGTACCTGGCCAAAATATCCCTAGCATCTGGGAAATAAATCCAGAATGTAAGTTTTTTCAGAACTTCCTCGGTAGGCATTCCATTTTCATCCAATCGGTTATACACGCGTATTGGACAAATTCCAATGGTTCTTACTTGCATCGTGGAATAGTTTTTATCAAAAAACCATTTTTCCTTTACCATTAATTGCTTCACCTGGTCAGTCCTACGATCACTCACGCTCATTTCATAGACAACAGACCCATCTGGCTGTGTGATAGGCACTTTTATAGTATCAGCACCCATTGTTTTGTCAATACCATCTGGAGTTAAAGGAATTTTAAATTCATTTAAGAAATCATTGGCATCATAAGCAGTCAAACCATGTTCATCAATACCCAATAAAATGACATCAATCAAACTCATCCTATTTCCAATAGGCTGAAGAGGATAGTACATGGCTAGATTTATTCTTTGCCTAAGGTCAATGATACGATAGATAATTTTTGACCACATTACATCTGATTCCCTAGTGTGTGGATAGGGAACCGGTTCTTTATTCGGTACGTGTTCCTTCACGTAAACTTCTGGTTTTAGATCCTGGCCTGTAATAACACCCAGGAAAACCATACTTAGACCAATTAATAATAATAATTTTTTCATCGTATAGCCTCTCCCTATTTAATTATTGAATTCTAAAGGATATTGTCGACAGGTTTTTTGTCCCGCCAGGAGTTTTTGCTTTAATATCCTCGAAATACACTTTAGAATTTCTAGATAATTGATTAATAATACCTTGTTGTTCGGCTGTAATTTGGTTACCATAAGATTCTGCTTCTTTCAAGAATCCAGCAATAGTAGCGGATACTTTAAAACGAGTTACATTTACCTTCAAATCGAAATCAAAATCTTCCATTTCAGCAACAACAAATCTTTGTTTTTTCAGTACTTCACCACTGATAGAACCACCTTTCATACCGCCGACTTTAGCTATCGGCGTGGGAAGGTCTTTTACCCTGAAAGGAACAGATCCCATGCGTTTTTTCTCCCCGTCTATCTCGGCAAAAACAGTTACATTAGCGTTATTTGAAACCCTGGAAGGCCGTACAATATAACCGTCCTTATTTGGACTAATCGAACCATGAGAAAAACTAACAGATACCTTATCACCAGCCACTCCGGGAACGGATACTTTCACAGGATTCGCCACACCAATGTACAAAACGTTCATCTTTATTGGAGAAACCACCAAGTTCGCTTGATTTACCTGCTATTCTTCTTTAAATGGCATCCAACCACTTCCACGATTGGTTTTTAGTTGGACTAATCCCACGTATTCACGACATCCAGTACCATTTTCCAATACTTTATATTTACCTTTTCCATTTTTAACTGATATAGTATCGTAATCAACCCCTAAGGTGCCTGTAATGACAAAATCCTCCATACCGTTTACCTCTTTCTTTTCCCAGAAGGGTTTACTGCCATTTTTACCGACATATATAACAGGATCTGAAATGGTATCATATGCAGCAATAAAAATATCTGCACTATATTCATTGCCACTTATCACGTACTTGGAATTGGGAATGGTGATCGCTTCTACTTTATTAAATTTCACCTTGTCCGCATCCAATTGTGATAAAAGGAAATTAATCATTTCAGATTCTACATTTCGAATATCAGTTTGGATCCTTGACATATTGGCTAATACACCGGCAAGAGGGAGATGTTCGAAATTATCAGATTCCCAAGGATGTTTATGGCCATCTGGTCCTTTTTTACTTTCTGTATCAAGGCTGCTTGAAACAGATTTTATTAATGATTCTTGAGAAGAGGGAAGAAGTTGTAAACAATA
>CAZOSQ010000451.1:0-3103 GCA_964582245.1 uncultured Bacteroidales bacterium
CCTTACTCTATGAATTACAAAAGATTATGAATATTTCTTAACTAAACGACATTGATTTGTCATTTGTTATTTTTTTTTATTCCATAAATCAATGTAAGAACATTTTTATTTGTGTTCTTTGATAGCACTTTTTACTTGCATGAATTCTTGCACATTGTCCATATCCAAAACACCTTCTAAATGATTATCTTTAAAAACGGGTAAAACCTCTGATTTGTTCCTCTTCAAAATTTCGAATGCTTGCAATAATGGCATGTCTGGCCTGAGTGATTCGAAAGTTGTCCGCATCACCCTATCAATTTCACCGGACTCTCCATATTCTGATAATCCTTTGATGATATCTTTCTTGGTTAAAAGTCCCAGTATTTTATCATTTTCAGCAACCAAGAAACTCTCTTCATGCGTATCTAACATAACATCCACTGCATTCTTCAGCTTTTCGCCCGGGTTTAACTTCGTGTATTTTTTCATCAATGCATCATACACGGTATATCCTTCCAAAACTGATTTGGAACGAACTTCCTCGTATTCCATCCTAGCCCCGATAAATACAAAAATCCCGATGATCACCAGGAATGGGTTCACGAAAATGCCCCCGAAAACAAAGATCACCCCAAAAGCCTGCCCGGATAACATAGCTATTTTGGTGGCTTTTTCCCTATTCATTCTAAATGAGAGAATAGCCCTCAATAGACGTCCACCATCCATGGGGAACGCAGGTATTAAATTAAATATAACCAATAGAATATTCACGGCCATTAAAAGAACTAAAAAATTATTCCAGGTGATAGCTTCAAAAGATAAATTTTGAACCGACATTCCTCCGGTCGTGGATATAATTCCCCACAAGGCAGCAGCAATGACAATATTTACCGCAAGTCCTGCCCCCGTTATCAATAGTTCTTGTTTAGGTTTTTCCGGCATTTTTGTGATATTGGCCATTCCTCCAATGGGTAACAATGTTATACTTTTGGTTGGATACCCGTACTTTTTTGCTACCAGGGCATGACCATATTCATGCATTACAACACATACGAAAAGTACAAGTACAAACAATATAGTGATTAATGTTTCCGCAAGGGTTCTACCCCGCATTAAATCAACAGCTACCACCCATGCTATTAGCAAAATAAAAGTCCAATGTATTCCCAATTTAATTCCAAAAGGTCTTCCTAACTCTAATGAATTTTTCATTTTTTAAATATTTTTAAGTTAAAAATCAATACTTAAAAGGCTTTTAAACAAAGCCTTATTCGTTGAATTTCACCATCCAATTAATTGACACCCTGTATTTATGAAATTCACTTCGGATCATAAATATTATTCTTCATTAAAACATACTTTTTTATGGCTCAAACAATACACTTGGTCAATGATATTAATTTTAAGATCTGACCTACAGCGGCCAATGTTATTGACAGTTCTTTTATCATTATTGCAAAAAATGAACATTTAACTAAAATATTGGTGGAAAATACCATGCCATTTTTAAATCACAAGTCATAGGCTAAAAATTGAATGAAATTGATTATTCAAGAATGCGTAGGTTCTATCATGCTACCTGTCGTTTTTCATTTTTTTCAAAGAAAAATCCGTTAATGATCAAATTTTTTTGTGAAAAAAGATTTTATATTTCACGGGGAATTTTTTTTATAATTTTCAATCAGCGTCCATTTTTTACATCATATTGAATTCCTGTATTTTAGGAAATTTTAAAAAAGGTAAAAACAAATTTTATTAACCGGGATTTTTAAGAAAAAATAAAAATAAAAAATTGTACCACTCGTTTATTACAGGCAAAAATGCTGTTAAAACGATAAGCGTAACCTGTATAATTGGATGTTTTTAACACCGGGTTGTTGAAAAACTTATTCCGGGATCACCTAGTTTTTAAGTATATTTGTACGAAATGCACAGTAAATTTTTACAATGACAAATTATTCAGAAGATACAATTAGAACCCTAGATTGGAAAGAACATATCCGCAGAAGGCCTGGTATGTACATAGGGAAATTAGGCGATGGCTCATCCCAAGATGATGGTGTATACGTACTTCTTAAAGAAGTTATTGACAACTCGATAGATGAATTCATGATGGGGTACGGCAAAAAAATTGACATTGGCATAAATGAAAAAGAAGTTACAGTAAGGGACTATGGCCGCGGGATTCCTTTGACAAAAGTACTAGATGTAGCATCAAAGATGAATACGGGAGCTAAATATGATTCCAAGGTTTTTAAAAAATCTGTTGGATTGAATGGTGTGGGTATTAAAGCCGTAAATGCATTATCCAGTTCTTTTACCATACAAGCCATAAGAGAAGGAAAAATGAAAACCGTTATTTTTTCGGGAGGAAGTGTTTTATCGGAAGAGGACTCGGATACGAATCTTCACAACGGAACGATTGTGAAATTTGTTCCGGATGACCTCCTTTTTGGCAAATTCAGGTTCATTACCGATTACGTGGAAAACATGATGTGGAATTACGTGTACCTGAATGCCGGCCTTACCATAAATTATAATGGAAACAGTTACTTTTCCAAAAATGGTTTGCTGGATCTTTTGAAAGACAATATGGATGAAGAAGGACTGTATGATATAATTCACTTGAAAGGAGAGGATATTGAAATAGCCATTACACATGGTAACCAGTACGGTGAAGATTATTACAGCTTCGTGAACGGCCAGAACACATCACAAGGAGGATCTCATTTATTAGCTTTTAAAGAAGCCATCGTTCGCACTGTTAGGGAATTTTACAAGAAAGATTTTGATCCATCAGATATCCGCTCTTCAATCATTGCAGCCATTAGCGTTAAAATCGAAGAGCCTGTCTTTGAATCTCAAACCAAAACAAAACTTGGTTCCAAAGATGTGGGACCCAATGGGCCTTCGGTACGCAATTTTATAAATGATTTTTTAAAAAATTCTCTTGATAATTACCTGCATAGGAATCCTTCAACAGCTGATATCCTGCTAAAAAAAATACAGGAATCCGAGAAAGAAAGGAAAGCCATTTCAGGTATAAAAAAATTGGCCAAGGAAAGGGCTAAAAAAGCCAATCTTCACAATCGAAAATTGCGTGATTGCAAAATTCATTACA
>CAZOSQ010000452.1:0-3099 GCA_964582245.1 uncultured Bacteroidales bacterium
CCTTTTGCTTCATAGCCGGTAGGACTTGGGGTAATTAAAAGTTTTTCTAAAAACCCATTCTACACCAGTACTTAATCGGTTAGTCAAATTATATTTTATACCAACACCAAATGGAATGATAAGATGGTTGGTTGTCCCGACAGAACTTGAGAGGTATATAGCGTAACCTAATCCTGCTGTTACATAAGGACTGAATTTATTTTTTGTATCGGTTGTCCTGTATTTAAGAAAATTGAATTCCCAGTTTACTGCTATATCAATTAATTTAGCTTCTAACCCGGGTTGTATTCCTTGAAGGTGATTTGGAGTAGGGGAAAAATCCAGGTCATTGGCGAGAAGCCCAGTATATATACCGTTAATTCTGAATGCATGATGATAATTTAACGAGTACCTATAGATACCGCCTATACAAAATGAAGGTTTATAAAAATGTTTAGAGTTATTAATATCTCCCATGTAATAGGATCCACCGGTGATAATTCCTATATCAGCATATCTCTGGGCGTATAAACAAATACCCGAAAAAGTAAATAAAAAAACTGTAAATATAATTTTTACCTTATTCATCAGGAAAAAAACAGAAATTCCTTGGAAATATTGTATTAGAGCCAAAAGAATAGGAAGAAATTTTTATGCGGCGGTTTTGGTGGTTTAGGCCTTTTGTACTTTTCAGGCTTTTTCTTTTTTGTTGAAGAGGCTCCATACCCGCGTTTTTTCAAAAATACTGGGACATTGCTTCGGTCGTTTTTTATTTTATGCACCGCTTGAATAGAGGTGAAGTAGAAAATATCATTGGAGTTATTAGCATTCGCTTTTGACTTGAACCCATCCACAAAATCAGAAGCATTCCAACGACCCCCAATTTCAAGACCCAAAGCCCAGGATTGATTCAAAGAATATTTTAACCCAAAACCAACAGGAATTGTAAGTGTTATATTATTATATCCCTCGTATTCATCTGGCTTCCTTAAGGAAAGGTCACCATTAAGTTGTGGAAAATAAAGCAAACTACCCACGCCTCCAAAAATGTAAGCATTGAAAGTGTTAAAATTATTTGGCCTTCCTTTATGTAAAAGAGATGAAGTTCTTTTTAATCTTGGAATCTCGGGGATAAAATAATATTCTCCCTGTACAGAAGTTTCAATTAAGGATGCAGAAAAACTTAAATTACCTGATAAATTTTGGCTTTCAATATCACTAGAGGTAACATTTCCATATATAAGATTAAATCTTCCTGATACATTTTTAAGGAACTTGTATCTTAATCCTAAAAAAGCCGATGGTCTTGTTTCATTTAAACGTAAATCTTTCAGGCCATAAAAATTCGATTCTCGTGGGGTGCTGACAATATCCCCGAAGAAATGTGAAGTTCCTAGACCCAAACAAGCTTCATACCTCATTAATTTCCACCTTTGTCCATGGATTTGGGTTAGAAAACCTGTCAAAAGGATTATGGTTAATATTAAAATGTATTTTCTAATGATCATTAAGTATGTTTAAATTCAACAACAAAAATAAACAAATTACAAAAAATAATACCTTTTTTTCAAATTAAATGTTACACTAAATTAGAAAAAAAACTCCAGGAACAAAATATATAGTTATAAATATTTTTTAATTTTTTCTATTGTCCTCTTTTCAGTCACGTTGTGATAGGTTTATTATTTATAATAATAATAATCATGGAGTTCAGTAAAAAGGTTGATATAAATTACAGTTTATTTTGTTATTTTATTGGAGATTCATGAATAAAATTCTTTAGATGTTTGATAAATTTCAACTTAATTTCTTTTGTCCATACCCCACATTAATTTATTTCTCAGGGTTGAAAAAAAGTTGTTATGTTTTAATTTTATCATTTTTATGTTAAAATCCATTTTTTTAACGATTATTTCTGCAGAGGTTGTAAAAAGTTCAGAACGATGATCAAGAGAGGTGATAAATTGAGGCTGTCTCCCGGTAATTTTAAATTTAAGAGTACAGTCATCAGGAACAATTATTGGTCGTACGGAGAGATTATGAGGGGCGATAGGAGCAATTATTAAATTATTTAATTGGGGAAAAATAATGGGGCCACCTACACCAAGTGAATAAGCTGTTGATCCTGTTGGAGTTGATATAATTAAACCGTCTGCCCAGTAAGTATTTAAAAAATCATCATTCACATATGCCTGTACAGTTATCATTGAAGCTCCAACTTTTTGAAATGTTACTTCATTCAAACCATAATTTTGATTACCAAATTTATTTCCCGGGGTTTCCACCTGTATTAAAGAGCGAGATTCAAAAGTAATTTCTTTTTTAAACAAAGCATCTATTGCTCCTGGTATTTCTTCTTTAGAAATATTGGCCAAAAAGCCAAGTCTTCCTGAGTTAATACCTATGATTGGAATTTCTTTATCTCCTATATATAAAATAGCCTCGAGAAATGTCCCATCTCCACCGATGCTGATCATAATATCTATATCTTGTTTAAGGTCAACAGGTGAATGAAATATTTCATCAACCTCGGGAAGAAAAATTGAATTTGCCTGGATGAAATTAAGGAAAGGTTTATATATAATAATCTTACACTTATATTCTTTTAATTTGAGAAATAATTCATTTATATGTTTATGAAAGGAAGAATTAAAACTTTTCCCGTAAACGGCAACTTTCATGTCGAATTAATTTTTTTTCAAAAGTATGAAATTTTTATTACATGTTAAGGTATTTCATAAATAACTCGTAACGATTATCAAAAAGATCTTCCATTTGGTCTTCTTTTAGATAAGAGGCTTTTATCGTGTAATCATATCTTTCAAAAGTTTTAATTACCGCAGACAGATCAGTTTTGTTTAATTTTAAAGTGACATCCAATTTCATAGAATCACCAGGAGACGATATGTAAAGGCTAAGAATTTTGACATCATTGCTTTCAACGATTTGACTAATTTGTGAAAGTGAATAATCATTATGGTTTAATTCCAAGACAATAATACCCCCGGGATGATTCACCGCGGTGAGGTCAGCGAAATATTGCAATAGATCATTCATTGTAATCAGGCCCAAGTAGTGGTTGTCATGGTTCAATACAGGGACAATGGTTAATTTCATTTG
>CAZOSQ010000453.1:0-3099 GCA_964582245.1 uncultured Bacteroidales bacterium
ATATTATGGTTTTTCAAACTTTCCAAGCATTTTTGAAGATGTTCCTTAGTCATCATTGCAAGACGGTCGTGACCTGAACCCACATGACAATGCTTGCAAGTTTGGTTACACATTTTCCCGATATTGACCTGGAATATATCAATTCGAGTAGGACGCAAAGGATATAATCCTAAAGGTTTAAGATTTTCTTGAAAACTAGGTATAGTCTCGTATTCTTGGCTAAATCTTTCCAATACCGGGATTTGTTCCGAGAAATTATCCTTTTTAATCATATTTGGATCATTACATTAAGTTATCTTTCACATGATTCATCATTTGTACACCGTGCACCAGGCTAGCACCTCCGCGAATAGCCCCGGAAACATGCACGGCTTCCATCATCTGTTCCTCGGTATACCCTTTTTCCAAACTATCTACTGAATATGCTTCGATACAATAGGGACATTGAACAGCATGAGCAACTGCTAAAGCTATAAGACTTTTTTCTCGTGCAGATAAGGCCCCCTCCTGGAATACACTTCCATAATATTCAAAAAATTTATCCGCGTAATCTTTTTTAAAATCACCAATCTTGGCGAATTTTTTTAAATCCCCCGGGTTATAATACATTTTCTTTTCCATAATTTTCCTGGTTTAAATTTGATTATTTAGATTCCATGTCAAAATGTAAAACCATATTGGTTTATTTATTTAATCTCCAATCATATTCTAAGAAGGTAACTTTAGCATTTTGGTCAATTGGCTTATTGGCATATTTCTTTACATAATCTACCAAAGAACCGTTTTGAGTAAAATCCTCTTTGTACCAGTCAAATAAAGCAGAAAGCTGAAGATAATCTTCCTTCAGGATATTTCTTTTAGGATCATTGATAAATTGACGTGCGGCGTTATCCAGTTGCTGGTTTAGTTTATCCGGGAAAAAAGCGTGGTTTTGAAGAATCGGACAGGAGTAAGAAGCGCAGTTTAAAGCAAAGTGAATCCTTGGGTCATTAAATTTTTTTCTTAGTATCTCGTGTTCTATATCATTTAAAGAATATTTTTTTCCTTGTATAACAATAAATTTCCTGTTCCAGGGATCATCCAAGTCCTTGATTGAATTCAACGGGTAATTATCGACTATCAGCTTAACTGTAAAAGCATTATAGGCATTTATCCAGTATGCCATTTCTATGTTTTTAGATTGGTTGGCAGGATGATTTGAAGCTAATTTTCCCAGGTAAGCATCAAGTTTTACCCGTTCTGCTGAAAAACCTACATAATTAACTTGTCCTGCTTTTGAAACATGCTTGGATAAGAGCATGTTCCACTCCTGGTGAGATACTTGACCTAATAAAGAACTCGATATCAAAACGAATATTAAAATGGTAAAATAAGCTATCTTATTCATGGCTTTAAAATTTAAATTTGAAGTATAACAAAAAATCATTTATTTTGTTGGTTATCATAATTATTGCCTGACCATTATTCTAGTTTTGGTTCTTTTCTAATTTTAAAACCTGAAGGAGTTTTATTAAATTGCAATACCAAGTTCTGCCCGATAAAAGTGGCCGGAACATATTCATCTCCTTTGAACCCAAGTTCTATATCCCTACCGTTACTGGGCACATAAGCAGTTTTAAATAAGTAATCCCAGCAACTTAAACTAATCCCAAAATTAACCCCAAAATTATTAGGCAACGTTTTAGAATGATGCCAAATATGCATTTGGGGATTGTTAAAAATATATTTTCCCATTCCAAGGGGTAAAAAATAATTCGAATGGTTAGAATGTCCTATAGCCAAAGCAATTAAATGAACGATAATAAATTCTTCCACGCTAAAACCTATTAATGCGAGAGGAATGTATTCTAAAACCCGGTAAACAACGTTCTCCATCCAATGAAACCTAAGATGTGCCGCAAACCCCATTTCCTTAACAGAATGATGAATTTTATGGAATTCCCACAAAAACGGGACACGGTGCAACAACCTGTGAATATTGAAATGAATAAAATCTCGAACCAGGAAAAATATTACTAGTTGTACCCAAATAGGTAAATAATCTACAGAAAGAATGGATAATGAATGTATATTTTGATTTGACAAGAGGTCATGAAAAACAAAATGCACTAATTCCGAAAGGGCATTGAAAATAATAAGTGGAAAAATAAAAAAGTTAAAAAACATGTAAAACCCATCCAACCAAAAATCTTTCCTGAAAATGGACTGCTTCCTTCTCCAAGGAAAAAAAATTTCTACACCCCAAAAAAACAATGAAATAAGAATTAACCAGTAAAAATAGTTATGCCATGAAGGGTAAATAATAGCATTCGAGACATAATTAAAATAATCTTGATACCCGTTTCTTATTATTTGTAAATAACTATTCTCCATTTTTAAAAGTATTAAATGTTTTATCACCAATGACCGACCAATCTCCTTGATTATTAACTAAATATCGAAAAACCTCGTAAATAAAAATTGAATAAACCACCATGTATTCCATGAACACGAGATACAGGTTTTCCTGGTAAGGAAATCGGGCATAGGCCGAATAACTAACCATAACCAAAAGCGACCAGTAAATTGGGTACCGAAAGGGGGTAAATACAGATAAAAGTAATAATGTAGATAAGTACCATGGATGAAGGGTAGTGGCCATAAAATAATAGAAGGTCAGTGCGAAAACCATCGAAATCATAAAGCCTTTTATATGCCTGTTTCGTTCATGAACAGAAAATACCAGCACCACTATAAATACAAGCAATGCCAAAGAAGGGCCAGCGTAATGAATGATATTGTAACCCTTGATCATATAACCTATTTCACGAACCAAGTAATAGATTCCTGCATTAAATTCAAAGGTTTGAAAATAAAGATCTAGGCTTTGAAAAAAATGATGAATAAACCTTTCTTCCAAGAATGGAATAAAAAATATGATTAACAAGCTAAATGCAAGTAAATAGATCTTAATGCTGTTCTTGAACCCCGCTTTTCTCAAAAATAAAGGGAAAAAAACCAGGGGTACCAGCTTGACTGATGCAGACATACCCATTGCCAATCCAAATAGTATATATTTTTTACTCACGAGAAAATAAATAGCTAAAGTTAAGAAAAATA
>CAZOSQ010000454.1:0-3092 GCA_964582245.1 uncultured Bacteroidales bacterium
TTCAGCCGTGGGAAAGGCATGAACAATCGTTAATGGTAACGGATTTATCCGTTTTTCACCCGGACTGTAAAGAAATTGAAAAAGACAAAAACGGCTAAAGCCGTTAGTAGCATCGTTCCCGGCAGTATTCCCACGGCTGAAGCCATGGGCTGAAATTGGCATATTGTGGTTATTTAACGCCTCCGGGTCCTTTGGACGCCGGAGGGTTTGCCCCGTCTGCTGTTTGCCGCATCAGTTCATCGTTCCACTGCCGTTTCCCCATCCTGGATATTGAGCATTGGACATTGTATTATTGGATATTTAAAAGATTGGAAAAATTTTCATTTAAATCAGGAGGCGTCCGAAGGAACCTTCAGATTTAAAAAATTATTTTAATGCTTGTCACTGAAATACAACAAGATATTTTTAACTTTTAAATAAAACTGCATTTCATGGGTTACCTTTTGCTTTTTTAAGGAATTAACACCTATATTTGAACAACGAACATGAAAGCAAATACAGACCTTATTTTTTAATTTCCCGCACTGCAGTTAATAAAAAGATAATTTCCTGTAACGCTCATACTGTTGATTAAAGGAGCCTCAATTTAGCATACCGGAGTGAAAGTGTGGCAGGTTAGGGATAGCCTGCTATAGAAATTTTTTATTAATCAAAACCAAGGAGGTATGAAAAAATTAACACTTAAAGTTTTTATGAGCATGCTTTTGATATGCTCCGGTATGATTGCAAATGCCCAAATGTATGGAAATTGGGTTGTTAGCGCTACCCATCACGCTTATTTACTGGAATTTGAGGATGGTCTGATAAATTATCCGCCAACAGAGCTGTTAAGTTTGTCAAGTAATCTTGATCAATTTAGCTTCTCAGGAGGAGGGTACGATGATGAATATCAAGTGAAATTTTTTAAACTAGGAGAATGAATTGAGGTGCTGGACAATGATGATTATGAACAAACATATTTGCAGACTGCCCCTGATGGAAATATTTATGGTGTTTCTAACAATGGAAAAAGCCTTTGTCAAATAAATATGAAATCCGGTACTTTTACTGAAAATATCTTTACCTTACCCTCTGAATGGGTATTTACAACATATGAAATATTTGACACTAAGAGGTATTACATCTTACCTGAAAATGGTAAAACAACAGATGATGCCTATATGTCCATTAATTGTAATGTATTAACCAATACCTGTACCGGATTTATACATAATGGTGAGGCTGGAGTAGAGGTAAACGGAGGGTATGCTCCATACAGGTATTGCCTTTATATATTGCAAAATGATGAGTGGGTAGAATACCGGGAACCGGTTATAACTGAAGATGATTACTATGAATTTCTTGATCTGCAGGAAGGAAAATACAAATGTCTTGTGTATGATAAATTTAACAACTGGTCTGAATGTGAATTTGAGATCACGGCTGATGAAATCTTTGATGTAAATGGATTTGAACCGATTCAGGTTTCAGCAACCTGGAGCGGCATACAGGGCAGATCATATCGATATGGATTTTTTATTGAATCCGGCGTTGAATTGAACATTACGGATTGTGAATTATATTTTGGACCTGAAGCCAGAATTCTTATTGAACCGGGTGCGAAACTTATTGTAGATAACTCAACCCTTGATTACCTTGAAATATGTACCTATAAATGGCGGGGTATTGAAGTAGGGGGCAATATTGGCAACACGCAGCATGATCAAAACGGTGAACTTATTCAAGGGTTTTTATCGACCGATTATGTTACGATTTCAAACGCGGACAATGGTGTTTCTGTATATACCTGTAACTATGTTGATGGAGAACGCATGATCAATTGGAATTCTTCCGGCGGTGTTGTCCTTGCAAAGCACACTAACTTTTTAAACAATGCACGAAGTGTTCATTTTATTCCTTATCAGAATTATCATCCCATAAATGGCTACCCAATGGACAATACAAGTTCTTTTAAAATTTGTGACTTTTCTGTTGATAAAAACTATATACCTCATACTACTTTTCATAAGCAGGTTGACCTGCATGGTGTGAATGGCATTGATTTTAAAGGCTGCATATTCACAAATACGGGTACCAATGGTGTGAGTGATTATTGTCTTGGTATCGGTGCTTATGGGGCGGGATTTACCGTTGAGCCGGGTTGTACAGATGAAACAATCTCTCCCTGCCCCGGTTACCGAAACAGCTCCTTTAGCGGATTTTATGCAGGAGTGGCAGGATATACCAGTGAAATGAATATTGAAAGAATGAATATTTGGGAAACTGATTTTCAGAACAATGTAATTGGAGTATATGATAATGGTGTGGATAATGCTACCATTGTTGATTGTGATTTTCAGATTGGAAGAGCAAATAACGCAGATAGTGAATGCGGCCAGCCAATTGGATTTGGAATAGATATGCAAAATGCAACCGGATTTGCTATTGAAAATAACAACTTTACCAAGTATATTCCGGCACCATCCGGTTCATATGTAGGAGTAAGAGTTAGTAATACAGAATCGGGGTATGATGAAGTGTTTAACAACGACTTTGTTAACTTATATATTGCTAATACAGCAGAATTACAAAATTGGAAATCAGGTTACGTTTGGCAAGGTTTAGCTTATTACTGTAACGAAAATACAAATAATTGGGCAGATTTCTATGTTAAAAAGGCTGAAGAAGGGGAGTTTTCTGGCATCCAAGCACGACAGGGAAATGATGATACAACTGCTGGTAATAAATTCTCAACAAATGCTTTATGGCATTTTTATAATGGTGGGGATTTTGAAATAGGGTATTATTATTATGGAAATGATTACAGTCAGATACCCTCTGATCATAAGCTTTATCATGTAACCGATGAAGAAAGGTTTGTTCAAAATAGTTGTGTTAATCATTACGGTGGCGGAGGAATTGAGTTGACCGCTGATGAAAAATCAAATCTGGAATCTCAATATAGCAGTAACCTTGTTGACTACAACAGTATTGATGCGCAATACACTGCTCTTATTGATGGTGGAGACACAGAGGCCGAATTGGCAGATATTCAATATGCCCAACCTGATGATATGTGGGACTTGAGGGCTCAATTACTTGGGCATTCTCCT
>CAZOSQ010000455.1:0-3088 GCA_964582245.1 uncultured Bacteroidales bacterium
TGTACAGGCAGAATGTATTGGAACATTTGATTTGCGAAAACAGGGGGTACGTAGTGACTGACAAAATCATTGCACTAAAGGGATGTTTGATCAGCGTACCTTGCCGTGAAACCAGCACTGCACGCAGCCCCCCTGCCTGTAGGGGGGCGCCCGGAGGGCGGGGGTCAGAAATACCCAGGGGGTCTGACCGCTCCCGGCGATCCCGCCACCTGCTCTTCCATAGACCAGCGACCCATCAACCTTTTTCCAACTTATTTAGAATCATTATTAATAATGAGTTTAACATATTTCTGCGTACTTATTTAATATTTTTTATGTATATTTCGCATGAAATTTATTGTAATACCAAACCCGCCACATATGAACCCACCCTAACCCCCCACCTCCGTTGAGCAGCCCGGGTTGTACGCCTGCCAGGCAGATGTTAAAGGGCTGAGTGTTTGTACGCTTCTGCATCTGGACCCAGATGATTATGAAAATTTATTAACACTTATTTTTCTTTTAAACTAAATCAAAACACGTATGAAAAAAATCAATTTATTATTTCTGTTGCTCGTAAGCTCGGTTTTTTTGCATGGGCAGGAATACCTTCCAATTTTGGAAGAAAACAGAGTATGGTCTATAATGCATGAAAAACATACCCTTTTGGGAGATACAATGATCAATGAAACTACCTACAAAAAGCTCTTTTACCATAATTACATAGAAGAGTTCACTCCTGATTCTCTCCAATACATTGCTGCTATGAGAGAAGACTCCCTCAACGAAAAGGTCTACTTTATCTGGAAAAATCATGAGGATGAAGTTTTGCTTTATGATTTTTCATTGGAAGTCGGCAACACTTTTGAAGTGAACAGCCCGTTTTTAGGGCTGGAGAAACCAACATACGTTGAGGATTATTTCAATCAAAGAATACTTGAGGTTGCACAGATATCAGAAACGGTTATTGATGGAGAAGCCAGAAAGACTATTCATCTAACTCGCTATGGAGACCCTTCATTTGGTGAGTATTGGATTGAAGGAATTGGGAGTTCTGTTGGGCTTATCTATGCTGGATATTCTTCTGACCCCATAATGGATGCACCCTACCCTTTTCTACTTTGCGTCCACGAGGACAGTATCCTGATATATCATGAAGATGAACCCTGGGGGCTTTATATGAATACTTGCTACGCTGAACCTACAACAAATATTGATGAAATTGAAGTAAAAACTTATGGCTTCAATGTTTGGCCCACTTTTTTCAGGGAACAAATATTCCTTCAAAGTAATGGCCAGGCCTTCAAAGTTTTTGTATTTGATCTAACAGGAAGGATGATTTACCAATATCACTCATCGGAGTCACTCACAGAAATAACTATCCCTACTTCACACTGGGAAAGCGGATTATATGTGATCAAAATGAGAAATCCCGAAAGCTATGTTACCAAAAAAATTATCAAACTCAAAAATTAATCCTATGAAAAATATATCCAACAATCGCATCTTTCTTTCTTTCTTTCTTTCTTTCCTTTACCGCCCTATCTCAGTGGCCTTGTGATGGAGTTATAGCTGATGAAGCTGCAGAAAATAAAAGTGGCTTTTACTATGACTGTAGCCGAACTTCCTTTGATTTTATAAATAAATATCAAATTCCTGAGACATATATCCCATACGGAGATAATGCTCCAACAATTTACATTAAAATACATTTCAATGTCTGGCAAAAGGAAGATGGTACGGGTAACTGGCCAGACTCACCTCAGATGAGACAAAAGTTTCAGGAAATGGAAGATATTCTTAATGTGCATTTAGTGGGACAAAATAATAATCTTCCATCTAAACCTTTATTAAATATGTATCCTCATGTTGATGATACTAAAATTAGGTTTATACATGAAGTATTTTATTATAAAGTCCAGGGATTATTTGGAAATAACAATAATTCTCAACTGATGGATTACATTACCCAAAATTATCCTGAAAGACTAGTGGGTATTAATATAAATATTGTCCGCAATCCTAACCAAGGTGGTGGCTATGCTAACGTACCAGGCTACAACAATGATTCAGGTGATCTATATATATTAACACGTAACAACCAAAGTAATCCTGAACAAATGCCAGAAGGACTTTGGGGTTTTACGTCACATATAGCCCATGAGTTAGGACATAATTTTGGGTTACTCCACACTTACCTTCCCCCATGTTGCCCAGAAAACAATCCTCCAGGTCATCCTGACTTCTTGTGGGATGTTTTCGAACTTGAAGGAGAAAACACCTGGTTGTGTGCTGATCCATATAATGGTATTTGTTACCACAATTATGGATGGCACTGTAGTACCACAGATCCATTGAGTGGATGCACAAATAACCTGATGGGAGGTACCAACAATGTAGGCTTTAAGTCCCCATTACAAATTGGAAGAATGCGAAGGGCCTTGATGTTACAAACAACCCGAAAATATGCAAGCGGATACCATGAAACCCCTTACATAGTAAATCAAAATGAGACATGGGATTTCAGTATCAAGTTTTACCAGGACCTTGTTGTAGAAACAGGGGCAACTCTTACTGTAAAATGCGAAATACAAATGGTACCCCAGGCAAAAATGATAATCAAACCTGGCGCAAAACTAATTTTAGATGGTGGCAGAATAGGTACAGATTATTTTGCAAAAGAACCCTGGCAAGGCATCTACGTAGAAGGCAATCGCACTCTACCCCAAACCTTCAACAACCAGGGAGCTTTGATCCTGCAAAACGGGGCCATTATTGAAAATGCACGCCTCGCAGTAAACCTCAGGGCGGTTGATGATAACTGGTGGTTGAATGGTGGAATTGTTCAGGCAACGGATGCTACTTTTCTTAATAACCGGCGTGATGTTGGGTTTTCTTCATACCAGGACATGCTCACTATACCTCCCAGTGCTAATAAATCCAGCTTTACCAATGTGCATTTCATAACCAATGATGACACCCCTCATACAGGGCACATTCAGCATGTAACCCTATGGGATGTTAACGGGGTAAATTTTGATAACTGCCATTTTGCAGACAATCGCACCGGGGATGTTTTGTATATGACTCCTGAAAGTGCACGGGATGG
>CAZOSQ010000456.1:0-3081 GCA_964582245.1 uncultured Bacteroidales bacterium
TATAATTCGTGTATTCGTGGCTAATAAAAACTTTTGATGCAATATTCTAACCTGCCTTTTTTTATTATAAAACATATCATTTTTTTAAAAAAAATGTATCCTTTGATTTTTTAAAAGTTGTTTTGTTTCTTCTTTTTACAAGAAGGTTGTTATTTTTGTTATTAAAAAATTGAATTATGGTAAAAGATCGGTTAATCAATTGGAAATTATTTTGGTCATTATTTATTCCTACCATTATATCATGTGCAATGGTTATTCCTTATTTCTTGGAAATTCAACAAGAAAAAGTGGATTTAAGAGATCTTGAATTACCTTTTGCTTTACCATATTTCTATGTAATTAGCATTATCCAGGCGGTCGTTTTTTTTGGAGCAGTGATTTTCTTGGGGTTACGTTTTCTTAAAATATTGTCCTTGCCTTTACCTTGGTTGGATACCGTGGTTAATAAAAAGCCTTTAACCATTAATCCAGCCCGCTACTTTGCTTTTTCATTTTTTATAGGATTATTAACCGGGATATTAATATTTATTGGAGATATTATTTTTTCCCGGGTGACCGGGTTTTCATTTCTTATAGAAGTAACGTGGTGGAAATCAATTCTTGCCTCTTTTTATGGAGGAATTGCAGAGGAAATTCTTATGAGGTTATTTTTTGTTTCTTTTTTCATTTGGCTGATTAATAAGTTATTAGGACAAAAGGGTATAAAAGGAGGTGTCGCCTGGTCGGCGATAATTTTGGCAGCACTGGTTTTTGGTATAGCCCATTTAAGTTTAGTGGGTTCATTAATGCCGTTGACCCCGATGGTAATTACACGGACTATATTATTAAATAGCCTTGGAGGAGTTATTTTTGGGTATCTTTTTTTACAAAAGGGTTTGGAATCAGCCATCATAGCACATTTCAGTGCCGATATCATGTTGCATGCCGTGCTGTTACAAGCTTTTTAAATAATTAGATCTGTAAATACCCATTGATGTTTCCAAAGTTAATAGGTAGAATATCTTGGTTAAGTTTGATCCTTAGAATGTTTAGGCGGCACAGGATCAAAGCCATGAGATCCCCATGGATGACATCGAGCAATTCTTTTGATAGATAACCATCCACCTTTTAATAGCCCATGAATTTTTAGAGCATCAATCGTGTATTGTGAACAGGTGGGTAGATGCCTACATGAACCCGGCAATAAAGGCGAAATAGTCCACTGGTAGATTTTAACCGGTAAAATAGCCACCCACACCAGAATTTTATTTATATTTTTTCCCATTATTTCCACCACTACTAATAAGGATTTGAAATTAAGAAGATGTCCGACGATTAAATGATTTACGGAAAGTTTATCCCCCTAGAACGACCTTTAGATTATTTTATTACTGTGAATGTGTTTAAAAAAACATTTATTATTTGAAAATATATTATCATCTTTGCAAGCGAAAAATGCTAATGTTTAACTAAAATAATAAAATTAATAAGATGAAAGAAGCAGTTGCAATACTTTGTGCCGGGGGACCGGCACCAGGTATTAACACGGTAATAGGATATGTAACAAAAGCCTTTCTTATTGCCGGTTATGAAGTATTAGGAATTCAAGGAGGATATAGTTATATATTTACTGATAATCCTACTTTTAATAAATTAGATTTTATATTTGCAGATAATATTTTTAGTCGTGGGGGATCTGCGCTGAAGATGAGCAGGTATAAACCAAAAGACAAGGAATTTAAACCTGATTTTTTTGTCAATAACAATATTAAACTACTGGTAACCATTGGTGGAGATGATACTGCTTCTACAGCCAATCGATTATCAAAATATTTGACAGCAAATAATGTTGATTGCAAAAATATCCATGTTCCTAAAACCATAGATAATGACTTGCCTTTGCCAGAAGGTACTCCCACTTTCGGGTATCATTCCGCCAAAGAGGAAGGTGTAAAAATTGGTACCACTATTTATGAAGATGCCCGTACCAGCGGCACCTGGTTCGTGATTGCAGCCATGGGACGCGAAGCTGGCCATCTTGCTTTTGGAATAGGAACAGCATGCCATTACCCCATGATTATCATCCCCGAGATGTTCAATAAGACAAAGCTTTCTTTTAATAAAATTACCAACCTGATCATCTCTTCTATCTTGAAGAGGTTGGTCCTGGGTATAGAATATGGTGTTGCCATGGTTAGTGAAGGAGTTTTTCACTTTATGACAGATGAGGAAATAGAAGGATCTGGCATAAACTTTACATATGATGACCATGGACACCCGGAATTGGGTAACGTAAGTAAATCGCATATTTTCAACATGCTGTTACAAAGAAAGTTGAAAAAGCTCGGTATCAACGTGAAGAGCCGTCCCGAGGAACTTGGATACGAGTTAAGATGCTGCCGTCCTATTGCATATGACCTTGCTTATGCTACTCTTCTTGGAACAGGTGTATACAAGTTATTCAAGGATGGTGTCACTGGTTGCATGGTAACTGCTGATCCAAGGGGAGATATTAAACCCTTGTATCTTGATGAAGTTGCAGATGCAAATGGAAAAGTAAAACCCCGCCTTGTAAATATTGAATCTGAACGGGTGAATATGATTTTCAACAATAATTTACATTTCCTCACGGAAAAAGATTATGAAGCTGCAAAAAAATACGTGAATAATCCCGAAGAATATGATTTCTATAAGATTTTGAATTGGTAAAACCAATTTTGGGTTAGTAAAAAAAACCGGCTACAATAGGTGTAGTCGGTTTTTTTTATAGAATGTAAGATATAATTGGTTTTAGCGTAATGTAATTATTTTTTAACAAATTTTTAGGAGGTTTTCATTTTGTTAGGTTGCATCTTGTTCGTTTATTGCTTTTCAAGCAGAACCCAAATGTATTTCCTGTTTCGAATTCAAGATTTTTTTATTTTTTTTATAAAAATATTTGGATAATAAAGAAAAAATGTTGTAATATTGCAATGACAATTCAGTGGAATATGGATGTTTAAGCGGGTGGGAATTGTTACAAAGCTAGATAAAAAAGCAGGCAAACTAAAATTGTAACTAATCAGTCTCAAAATTAACAAAAAATTGAATTTTGAATAATTG
>CAZOSQ010000457.1:0-3076 GCA_964582245.1 uncultured Bacteroidales bacterium
CAGGACTCCCCCTTTAGGAGGTTGGGGGTAAGGCGTAGGAAATTCTTACATCTTACGTCTATACAGGGTGAGGGTTATTATCCATTAAAATAGGGGTAGAACCGAATTTTAAGGGTATTACAAACTGCACGATAGAACTTATTTTTTTCCAGCCAATTTTTCTTTTATCTTACCAGAAACAAATAATGTTCCTTTCTCTTTTCCTTCCAAAATATCAAATATAATAGATGGATCAGCCCCATTTGTAATCACTGTATCAATATTTGCCTTGGCACAAGTTTTCGCTGCTGAAATCTTGGTCACCATGCCACCCGTTGAAAAAGATGAACCTTCTCCCTTGGCAAGATATTCTATTTCCTCGTTAATTTCCTCTACTTTTGTCAGTAAATTAGCCTTCGGATTTTTCCTGGGATCCTCATCAAATAATCCATCTATATCGGAAAGTAAAATTAATAGCCCTGCCTCGATCAATACGGAGACATCTGCTGATAAAGTATCATTATCTCCAAAAACTATTTCATCAATGGCTACCGTATCATTTTCATTGATAATAGGAATAATGCCCATGTGCAAGAGCGTGAACAGGGTGTTTTTGGCATTTAATTTACGTTTGGTATGTGCTATTCCATCCTTGGTTAATAATACTTGGGCCACGATTTGATTGTAATTATCAAAAAATTTCTGGTAAATTTTGATTAATTCCGCCTGGCCTATGGCTGCCAAAGCTTGTTTTTTGGATATTTCAGTAGGTTTTTCGTTCAGTCCTAACCGTCCTGCCCCTACTCCAATAGCACCTGAAGAAACTAAAAGTACTTCTTTTCCCCTGTTTCTCAAATCAGATAAAACCATCGACAACTTTTCAATTCGCTGAAAATTTAACTTACCCGTGGGATATGTTAAGGTGGAGGTACCTACCTTGATAACTATTCGCTTTTTATCCTTAATTTTTTGCCAATCTTGCATAATTTTTCATGTTTCTATTCATCACTAAAATTTATTTCCGTAAGAGACTGGGGAAAAGCTGGTTTACTTTTTTCTCTTTTAGCCGGATTTTCTAATAAATGTTCTATCACCTCGTATAGTTCTTCCTCGGAATCAACTATATTCGCTTTAAAACTACCGCATTGTAATACGTTATACCTGCTTTTGATATCAGAAGTAACAACAATTAAATCGGCATTTACAAGTTCGGCAATATCCAGGGCAAGGGGATAATTATCTTCTAATTCAATATCTACAGTTGAGACAGAATCATTCTCATTAATGATAGGGATAATCCCCATGGAAAACAACTGGTTTAAAGTATCATAGGCTCTTTCTTTTCGACCCTCTCTAAGAATAACTTTGCGGGTGAGCAGTACCTGGGCAACAATCTGGTTAAAGTCATTGAAATGTTTTTGATATGCTTTCATCAATCCCACTTGCCCAATAGCTGCAAGTGCCTGTTTTTCGCTTAAACTTGCCGGTCTTTCTTTCATTTGCACCTTTTCGGCTCCAAGAACAATAGCTCCTGCAGTAACAAGTGCCACATGTTTCCCACTATTATTCAAGTTAGAAAGGACGAACGTTATTTGTTCCATGGCCTTGTCATTTAAACTTCCATCCATATAAGTAAGCAAGGTATCGCTCACCATGAACACGATTTTTGGTATTTTGTTTTTTCCTTCCTTCATACCTATTGCTTATTTTCTTTCTCTTGTCCTAGTAATTTTTCTATGGCTTCTTGCACTTTCATAAACTCAAAACCTTCCAATATTTTTTCCATCCGCTCTTTAATAGATTCATTGCAGAGATTTCCAATACTTCCTTCATGCACATGATGTACAGATTTGTCAGGATTGAAATCATTTTCTTCTATGGAAAACCCTACCTGCTTATAAGCATCTCGAAAAGGAACACCTTGCAGTACCAACTTATTCACTTCTTCAACACTGAATAAAAACTTGTATTTCTCATTTTCCAAAATATTTTTTTTTACGTTCACATGTTGCATCATGTAAGTCAAAATAGCCAAACATTCTTGTATCTCGGCAAATGCAGGCATAATAAATTCCTTGATCAATTGCATGTCCCTATGGTACCCGGAAGGTAAATTTATTGTCACCGCGGTTATATCAGCGGGT
This sequence comes from uncultured Bacteroidales bacterium, assembly GCA_964582245.1. Lineage (GTDB taxonomy): Bacteria > Bacteroidota > Bacteroidia > Bacteroidales > CAZOSQ01 > CAZOSQ01. Next base: position 2,124 of record CAZOSQ010000457.1, read on the forward strand.
AACAACTGCAACTTGTTGCCCTTGGCCCTAATCAGTTCAAACACATCAGGGTTCTTTTTATGCGGCATGATACTGGACCCGGTTGTTAGATGATCCGGAAAACTAATAAACCCGAAGTTTTGATTCATGAACAGGCAAATATCCATTGCCATCCTAGAAAAAGTAGCAGCTATAGATGCCAAAGCATAGGCCGTTATTTTTTCTGTTTTCCCCCGGCTCATTTGTGCATACACCACGTTGTAATTCATATTGTCAAAACCGAGAAGATCGGTGGTCATTTGCCGGTTTAATGGGAAAGAAGATCCATAACCCGCGGCTGAACCCAGCGGATTTTGATTTGTAATTTTATAAGCGGCTTGCAAAAGGAGTAAATCATCGGCCAAACTCTCGGCATAAGCACCAAACCATAAACCAAATGAAGAAGGCATGGCTACTTGAAGATGCGTGTAACCGGGTAAAAGATCCTCCTTGTGGTGGTCGCTCAAAGATAGAAGCAAGTCAAAAAGTTCTTTCGTTGCAAAAGCAATTTTTTGTATTTCTTCGCGGGTATGGAGTTTTAGGTCGACCAATACTTGATCATTCCTGGATCTCCCGCTATGAACCTTTTTTCCAATGTCGCCCAGTTTGTTAGTCAACATCATTTCCACCTGTGAATGCACATCTTCCACTCCTTCTTCAATGGCGAAGTTACCTTTTTTGATTTCGACCAGCAATTCTTTTAGGGTAAAGGATAAGCTTTTCAACTCATCAACCGAGATCAAGCCAATGGATTCCAACATGATTACATGTGCCAAGGAACCGATAACATCATGTTCTGCCAGGTACATATCCAACTCCCGGTCTTTCCCGACAGTAAATTTTTCAATTAGTTTATCGGTATTCTTACCTTTATCCCAAAGTTTCATCATAATAAAATTAATTTTCAAAGGTATGATGGAACATCCATGTTAATG
>CAZOSQ010000458.1:0-3075 GCA_964582245.1 uncultured Bacteroidales bacterium
TATATCGTTCTTTCGGGTGGGACATGCCGCTTTTTGCCCACATGCCATTGACATTAAAACCGAGCGGGCAAGGAAAACTCAGCAAAAGGGACGGTGACAAACTTGGATTCCCTGTTTTTCCTTTGCGTTGGATTAATCCCAGTACAGACGAAATTTCCCCGGGTTATAGGGAAGAAGGTTATTTTCCCGAATCTTTCGTAAATATCATAGCCCTACTAGGATGGAATCCCGGAACCGAGCAGGAGATCTTCACATCCATGGATGAATTGGTGGAAGCTTTTTCCCTGGATAGGATTGGAAAGTCCGGGGCCAGGTTTGATCCAAGTAAGGCAAAATGGATAAATCACCAACATCTTGTAAAAAAAGATAATAAGGAATTAGCTGAATATTTTATGCCTTACCTGCAGGAAAAAGGAATAGAAAAAGACCTTAATTATACAACAAAAGTCATCTCCCTGGTCAAGGAGAGGATGAATTTCATTAATGATGCATGGGATCAAGGATATTTCTTTTTTGAAGCACCCGAAAATTATGATGAAAAAGTAGTGAAAAAAAGATGGAAAAACGATGTTCCCATTATTATGAATGAGTTGAAGAATTTTCTTGAATCCCTGGATGATTTTTCATCTAGTAATCTTGAAGAAAAAATAAAAAATTGGATCGAGGAGAAACAATATGGCCTTGGCCAAATAATGAATGGCTGGAGACTAGCACTCGTGGGTACCAGCATGGGTCCGCACTTGTTTGATATAGCCGAATTGCTTGGTAAAGAAGAGGTCATAAGGCGAATGAATCGTGCTCTTGAAAAACTTAAATAATTAGAGATTCAACATGAAGTATCCCGGGTTTATCAATATTCACACTCACCAGGAAACATCAAAAGAAAATGTATTGAACATAAAAAATCTTTTCCCAAACCAGTTGAGGGAAATAGAAGAAAATTCTTGGTACTCCATGGGTATCCATCCTTGGTATATTGAGAAAAATAGATTAGAAAATGAATTAAATGTAGTACGGGAAAAAGGATCCGGTAAAAATATAGTGGCTATCGGGGAAATAGGATTGGATAAACTAAAAGGTGAAGAATGGTCACTACAAAAAGATGTATTTGAAAAACAAGTTATAATTGCCCAAGAAGTGAATAAACCAGTCATTATTCATTGTGTAAAAGCTTATCCCGATGTTTTGTCGGTTCATAAAAAAATGAATCCAAAAGTCCCATTCATTATTCACGGGTTCAATGGAAACGAGCAGGTAGCCGATCAACTATTAAAAAAGGGTATGTACTTATCCTTTGGAAGTTTATTGTTAAAGGACAATTTTAAAGGTAAAGAAGTGTTTAAAAAGATTCCGGCAAATGCTTATTTATTGGAGACAGATGATTCCGATGTATCCATCGAAATCATTTATAAAAAAGCTGCAGAAATAAAAAAAACAAGCTTAGAGAATATCCGGCAGGAAATAAGTGAAAACTTTAAAAAGATATTTTTTAGTAGATGATTGATAATTGGCAGGAAAGAACCAACCTTTTGTTGGGGAACGAGAGCGTAAAGAAACTGGCTTCGGCCAAAGTTCTTGTAGTTGGATTGGGAGGAGTTGGAGCTTACGCGGCAGAAATGATTTGCAGGGCTGGTATAGGGCATCTATCCATTGTCGATGGGGATAAAATACACCCCACCAACCGTAATCGTCAACTTTTAGCCCTAAAAAGCACCGAATCAAAATATAAGGCATCTTTAATGGGTGAAAGATTAAGAGATATTAATCCAGGAATGGATATTGTTGTTTATGATGAATATATCAAAGACGATAGGATGAAAGAAATACTCGTCAAAGAAAAATATGATTATGTGGTTGATGCTATTGATACACTTTCTCCCAAGGTTTATCTTTTATTCCACAGTCTCCAACAAAATCTTAAAGTTATCAGTTCAATGGGATCTGGCGGAAAAACCAATCCGGCTTTAATACAGGTAACTGATATTTCAAAAACTTACAATTGCCGCTTGGCTTTTTATATTAGAAAAAATCTACGAAAATTAGGTATTTTTAAAGGATTTAATGTTGTTTTTTCCCCGGAAGATGTTTCAAAAAAATCTGTATTGCTAATTGATGGGGAACAGAATAAAAGATCGACCGTTGGAACCGTCTCGTATATGCCTGCCATTTTCGGATGTTTCTGTGCATCAGAAGTAATTCGATCCATTGCCAATTCTTGAAATTTTTAATTTGAGGTTGATTACAATGTGATTTTAGATGTATGGCGTTAAAATTTACCACCGCGGCAGTTCATGAGGTCGCTCTGCTAAATTGTGTACGCCATAGGGATGTTTCTCCGTGGAATAAATCATTATATATCCGTGATTCAATGTCGTTTAGTTAAGAAATATTCATAATCTTTTGTAATTCATAGAGTAAGGTTTACTTGGTCGTTTTTTTCGCTCAAAAATTCTCTAATTGGTAAAAAAATGGTTAAAGCCCTGAAAGGGCCTGAAAGGGCGCAAGCAAAAGTATATTAAGCAATCACATGCCCTAGTCCCAAACATATCTTTCGTCAGTAGGATTTACAGGAAAAATACCGTATCCATCCTGCCAATAAAAATTTTGATATTTTCCTGCTTTCTTCTTTATCCATGCAGAAGAACGCTTTTTAACTTCTTCCAGGAGAGTCATCTGGGCTACCTTCCTGGAAAGAATGCAAAGAATATGAACATGGTTTTTATGTCCTCCAACTTTTATTGGATTGCACCCCATGCCTTTACAAATTCCCCCGGGATAAGCATAAAGGGGTTCACTAATGTCATCATCGATTAAATTTTTTCTATGTTTAGTAGAAAATGTAACGTGCACGTAAACTTTTGATAATGATTGAGGCATAATTTTTATTTTTTGATGGGTTATTTTAATGGTGAAGATAGAAATAATCTCTTGTTGCTTTAAAATCAAATACTTTTTTTTTGCTAATAGGTAGCCAGGCTCAATGCTTTCGCCCTTTCAGGGCTTGAAATATGTTCATCATATTTGCACATCACGGGACTGCGTCCTGTGCTGATGCATAGACCCTTTCAGGGCTTC
>CAZOSQ010000459.1:0-3026 GCA_964582245.1 uncultured Bacteroidales bacterium
AGCAGGTTTTGTTCTTCCTTGTATACTTCTATCATACTTTTTTTAATCTCCACTTGTTCTTTTAAGGATTTCAAATGTTTTTCCAATTGAATGATTTCCTTGTTCTTTTCCTGGCTCTTTAAATAATTTACCCGGTGGTTCACGGAAAGAATGATAAAATTACCTATTCCATCTAATTGTATGCTTCCCGGGTCAATTTCCCGGGGAAGCTTGTCGAATACCAGTTCGGTAAAACCCGGGGCTAAATTAATATTTGCTTGTCGGCTAACTTGGGCTCCTGATAAAAAAACTGTTACCTCTTTTATAGATGAATTAACAGAAGTGGTACACCATCCATTGGTAAAAAGTCCTATCATGAACCCTGTTATCAATATTATTTTTTTCGTATTTTTCATTATTGTTCATTATCAATTCGTGATCAGCAAATATATAAATCATTTACGAGAGATTTATTAATCCAAGTATTTGCGAATAATTTGTTTTAAACTACTGTTATTAAATGGTTTAGTTATGTAATCAATATCTCCTATGTTGAAATGTTTTAATTCCTCATCATTAATTATTGGGATTTTAGCGAGGTGCATACTAAAATTCTTCACATCTTTTATAATGTTATATCCATTTTGATGGGGTAGTTTAAAATCCACGAGCAGGAGATGAATATCTTTTTCATTTTCATACAATTCCATGGCCTTGTTTCCATCTGAAGCCCATCGAATATTGATTCCTGTTCCCGATAGCGATTCTTTAAAATAATAATATTCATCTTCATTGCCTTCCACGAGAAGAATTTTTTTATTTTGCCATTGGTAGGAATTGACATTTTCATCTGTAGGTTGATCTGTTGTTTCTTTATTATAAGGAATGTTGAAATAGAATATTGAACCTTTATTTTTAATGGAATGTACATTCAAGGTTCCTCCTAATTTTTCAGCTAAAGCCTTGCAAATAGATAAACCTAAACCAGCACCACCGTAGGTTCGAGAAAATGATTTTTCTGCTTGCACGAAACGGTTGAAAATAACAGGAATTTTTTCTTCTTCAATTCCTATTCCAGTATCTTTTACAATGAATTGAAGCTCGTTACCTTCTACTTTATAACCAAATTCGATGCCCCCTTCCAAGGTGAATTTTAAGGCGTTATTAAGTAAGTTGTTTAAAATTTGTTGTAACCTTGATTCATCTGTTATTATCATGCTCTCATGATCTGGTAAATCTAAAAAAAGTTCTAGTTGCAGGTTTTTTGCTAATCGATTCATTTCATGTGCGAAAATTTCCTTGAGTCGGTACATTAATATATTCAAGGAGAATTTTCTTGGCACGATATCAAGTTGGTTGGCATCGATTTTTGAGACATCAATTATGTCATTGACCAAGTTTAATAATTGGTTCCCGCAATTGATAATAATGCCCAGGTAATAATCTAGTTTCTCCCCTGTTTCAGGTTTTTTTCGTTGCATTAGTTCGGCAAAACCTATAATTCCATTCAAGGGGGTTCGGATTTCATGTGACATGTTGGCCAAGAAGTTCGATTTTAATTTGTCTGCTTCCTCGGCTGCCAATTTGGCTTTTTTTAGCATGTTTTCTTCCTCTTTCCTTGCTGTTATATCATGTCCTATGCCGATAATCCCAAAAATAAATCCATTTTTTCTTTTAAGAGGTACCTTTGTAAAGGATATATAAACATCTTTTCCATCCTTACTTTTGAGCATGATTTCTTTATCAACTATTTGGTGACCTGTTTCAAGTATGTAGAATTCATCTTTCTCGAAGAACCAACTTTTATCTTCCGGCAAAATTTCGTGGAATTTTTTTCCTTTTACATCGCTAGGGTGATCATATCCTATGAGGCTCGACATGAATTCGTTTATGCGAACCAGTTGGCCATGGGTATTTGTAATATAAATGGCATCAGGAATATGATTTAAAAGGGTAAACCAGTGGTTTCTTTCGATGGATAAGGTAATTTCATTTTTCTTTTCCTCGGAAACATCCATGATCATTCCATCAAAATATTGGAATTCACCATTTCTTTTTCTAACAGATTTTACATGTTCACGTGCGAAAAACACTGTGCCATCTTTTCTAATCCTGAATCCTTCTATCAATACTTCTTCCTTTTCATCAAAACTGCCGAGAAATTCTTCCCATGTATAATCTGTCAAAAAATTATCTTTTTTTAAATTGATAAAAGAAATTTCTTTTAATGATTTATATCCATGCATGTCTAGAAAATGAGGATTTGTCATCAACAATTTTCCATTGGAATTTGCCCGATATAATCCGACAGGTATGTTGTTATAAAAGTTTTTATAAATGTTAGTTTTTGGTTTCATTCAAATGGTTTTTGTTTCTTAAGACCGTGATAACAACATGTATAAAGTTTCAGTAGCATTCTTTTTTTTGACACGGATAAATATTTTAAAATACAATATAGATCCGTTAAATATCCCTGGCAAGACAGGGTTGTTCCCGGACACACGTGATTTTTTTAAGTGAGACAAATATTTTTAAAAAACCTGGTCATTTTATATATATTTTTTTTTCGAGTGAAAAAATATGAAAAAAAATAGGAAATTATATTCAAATATTTAAGATATTTGTCGGGTATTTTTATTAAATAAATCATAAAAATGTATATATATGAAAGCAAATTATCTTTATGGCCTTGTTATTTTAGTATCCCTATGGATGCCAAAAAAAAGTTTTTCACAGGAATGTGAATTTTATTATCCTATTCAAGAGGGTACGCAACTTACCATAAAAAGTTACGATGGAAAAGATAAATTAACAGCAACCATTAAGCAAAAAATTGTAAATAAAGAAGAAACAGCAAAAGGAACCAGTATCAGGGTTTCTACCAGCATGTATGACAAGAAGGATGAACTGCAGCATGAAGGTGAAATGACCGTTAAATGCGAAAATGGAAAATTTTATTTTGATATGAGGAATTATCTTTCTTCATTCAAAATGGACGATTTTAAGGATATGGAAATGGATATTGAAGGGGAGGATTTAATGTTACC
>CAZOSQ010000460.1:0-3019 GCA_964582245.1 uncultured Bacteroidales bacterium
GCGAAACAATTATTCAAAATTCAATTTTTTGTTAATTTTGAGACTGATTAGTTACCTTTTTTTTAATATTCTCGAACATTTTCTTTTCCAATTTTTTTCCAAAACTACAAATTATATTGGTAATAACCATTTCAAGTGTATAGATCAAAATGCATGATCTTTTAACCTGGTTGAAACAAGATTAAATTGATAATCAACCTGTAACAGGAAAAATGTAAACAAGGGTGTTTTTAATATCTTGACATCAAATATGATATGTCATTGATTTTGTAATAATCAACTTTTGTTCTCGGTAAGGTGTTCTTTTTTTAGAACAAGTTTTATTGGTTATCATTCGATGAGTCCTTAGATTTTACCCGGTTTTTTTCATCGGATCTGCCTGCTGGTGGACAATAGGAATATTAAAAAATGTACAGATGGAAAAAAGATATACTTGGTTAGATTCGGTTAAGGCTTTCGCTATATTAGCCATTTTGTACAATCACCTGGTGGAAAAAACAGGGGTAACAGCCTGGTTTACCTATCCCTCGTATAATTGGCCCAGTTTGGGGTGGAGGTTGGAAAATATTTTACCGGCCGGTGAAAATGCTTTTTTTTCTTTCGTGAAATTTGCGGGTCTACTTGGAGATAGTGGGGCAGGGGTATTTATATTGGTCAGTGGGTTTGCATTGACTTTATCCTCTTTAAAAAAGAAGAAGACAAGGATAAGCTTCCAATCATTTTTCCGGGAAAGGTTATGGCGGATTTTTCCTTTATACTTGTTGATCCATGTCCTGGTTAATTTTCTTGCCATTTATGTTCATGAGCCTTTTGACCCTTTTTCTATTTCTAATTTTTTAAGTTTACTGGGGCTAAGATTTACCGACAGGTTATTTTTTTATTTGAGCCCTTCGTGGTGGTTTATTTGGTTAATTCTGCAACTTTACCTTGTTTTTCCCCTGATCTATAATTTCCTGCAAAAACGGGGGATTTTTATTTTTTTAATGGGAATCCTATTTTTTACATTCTTGTCAAGGGGGGCAGGATTACTTGGAGTTACATGGAATTCAAGTTTGTATTACTGGAGCATGGGCTTGTTTTTCGGAACTAGGCTGGCAGAATTCGGCTTAGGAATGGCTTTAGCCAAAATGTTTCATGAGAAAAATTTCTTGGTTCATCTTGAAGAAAATAGGCCGAGGTATTCATGGTATTCCCTTGGAATCTATTTCATTGGCCTGGTTTTTTCTTTTTTCTACTTGACAACACTGGCTTCCAACTTATTTGTTACCCTAGGCTTATTTGGGATATTCTTTTTCTTGTCAACTTTTCTTGAAAAATATGATTTGATAACCAAAAGTCTATCTTGGATTGGAAAATATTCTTTTGGGATTTTTCTTTTGCATCATCCTTTTATCTTGTGGTCTGAACAGTATTTACCGTTCAATTCATTGCTATCATCCATCATTGGCATGGTAATATCCATATTTTTAGCTGTTTTCCTGCAATATTTGGTAAGCAAGATCCAGTGGTTGCAACAAAATCTTATCCGTAAGGTGACACCCGGGAAACCTTTTTCAAGCATCAACAGGTTTTTAACATTGTTTACAATCAGCTACATTGTTTTTTTCATGCTAGGTACTATTTTCATCAAAAACTTCATGCCTGGTAAATACCAACAATTATTTTTCTTATCCCTGGTGATTTTGGTAGCGCCTATTGAATTAATATTCATGAAAATTAGTTCATTCTTGCGACTCGTGAGGATGGTTGCGATTACTTTATCGGTGCTTTTTCTTTTTGTTTTCACGGAAAAATGGGTCCCGGTTTTTCCATTGTTCTTTTTAACAACCATTTTGCTGGCAGCATTTGCTTATTGGATTTCACGGAAACATGAAATTTCATTAGCCATAGGACTTATTTTTTCTTTTATTTTGGTAGGGGCACTGGAACAGTATCTTTCTAAGAAATATCCCTTGGAAGCTGGAGAGTGGGGAGAATTCCCAGCCCTTGAAAAAGACCCGTTGACAACTTACAACCTGAAACCTAATTTCAATGGAATATTGCATTATAACAATTATAAGTACAGGTTAAAAACAAATTCTCATGGATTGGTCTCCCCCGGGAATTCCTATTCTTTTAAAGATACTGGTGAATTCAGGATCTTGGTGGTGGGTGATGCTTTTACCATGCCAGAGGGAGTAGAGTATCAATTTTCCTATACCCATTTGTTATCCCGGGAACTTGAAAAAAAACCTGGTTTATACCGTGTGATAAATGCAGGGGTTACAGGTTTTGGACCCTTAGAAATTTTGGGACAGATAAAAAAACATTTGCCTCTTATTCAACCCGACCTTGTTATTTGGCAATTTTTTATCAACGAATTTGAAGAGATTAACGTATCGAAAGAAGAACGTTTAAAAAGCATAGGTTTGATTCACAAGGAAAGCAAGGTAAAAGATTTGTTGGATCGCTCACAATTTGCCGAACATGTCAACCGGCTAAAAATAAAATCCACTAAAAAGGAGAGGGATATTTACAATTATAACAAAAGCCTTGCTTATTTTTATGATAAAAGTGCCAATGTATATGATGAAGAAACAATTTTAAAACTTAAGGAGTGTATTTCATCCATAAAAAAAAGTGTGAAAAAGTTTGATGCTAACCTATTGATCCTTTTTGTACCCGGGCAATTAGCGGTTTCTTCTCCTGAACATATAGATTATTACCCTCATCATTTAGACATCAGTAGCCCAAGATTTGATTTTGAATTACCAAACAGAATATTTAACCTGGTAGCTTATGAAAAAGAAATTTCATATATAGACTTGACAGATACCCTGAAACAACACCCGGTCCAGCCTGTTTATTTTCCCGAATCCTGGCATTGGAACAAGGAGGGGCACCAGGTCGTGGCAAATTTTATCATGAAGAATCCTATTTTTAAAAAAGAACTTCCTGGGAATGAGTCGCCAAAATAAACATAATCCATTTGATCTGTCATCTTTATTTCCCCAGGTTAAACACGATCACCAGTTTATTT
>CAZOSQ010000461.1:0-3010 GCA_964582245.1 uncultured Bacteroidales bacterium
AAAAGATAAAAAATTTATTCATGTTGATTCATATGCAAGGTGGCAAATTACTGATCCACTCCAATTTTTCAAAAGATTAACAGATGAAAGAGGCGCTCAATCTAGGCTAGATGATATATTAGACGGTGAAACTCGAGATTTTATAGCCAACCATAATATTGAAGAGGCTGTTCGATCAAGCAACCGCCAACCTGATACCTCGGGAATTATAAGTGAAATCATAAGAGATTCTTTAGAACTTATTGAAGTTGGAAGAGAAAAGATACAAACCATGATCAAGGAATCGGCTAACAAGCAGGCAAAGGATCTGGGTATTGTTGTTCTTGATTTTAGATTTAAAAGGATAAATTATGTACAAGAAGTTAGGCAACAAGTATATGAGCGAATGAGAAGCGAACGGTATCGTATTGCAGATGAATTTAGGTCTGAAGGTCAAGGAGAAGCTTCAAAAATAAACGGGGAAAAAGAAAGAGAACTTAATTCAATTCAATCCGAAGCCTTTAAAAATGCCGAACAAATTAAAGGAAAAGCCGATGGTGAAGCTGCTAGAATTTATGCACAAGCATATAATCAATCCCCTGCTTCACGAGAACTTTATAGTTTTCTTAAGTCCATGGAAACATTCGAAAGAACATTTGATAATAAAACTTCAATAATTCTTTCCACTGAAAGTGATTTATACAGGTATTTGAAAAAAATGAAATAGGAATATATATAAAAATACATATATAAAAAGCCGGTTTAGCTTGTTCTTAACCGGCTTTTTTATGTAATAATAATTGAATTAGCATATTTTCATGAAACTCATCAACAATCTGTCGGTGAAAAAGAGGGTAGAGGTACTTATCCCTAAAAGATGACGAACTTTTATAAAATGAATCATGAATTACCCTAGTTTTTCCTTCCCGGGTCTTGTGAAATTGAATAACCTGTTGTCCTTTTGATTTTCCATCTTCAAGATAACTGAATCGAATAACCCTTCTTGAATAATCTACTTCTAACACTTCAAATCCCACAGCCATATTATATAATCCTTTTAAAAGCTTTAAATTTAGATAATATACCTGCCCCGGGCTTATTCCCGAGAAATCTTGGTCATCATGGTACATGATAAAATCATTGAATTTAGAACAAAGTAAACCGAAAGAAAGAATTTTTCCATTCCAAGATTTAGTTGGACATACTGAAACATAGGAATCCCAAACAACCTGTGGATTTTCATCAATGACATATTGCTGTTTCATTTTTGCGAAATTTTCTATATCCTTATCACTTAAGCTGCTAGCCACAATTTCGCTGAAATTTTCAATCTTTTCTTTTTGCAGCAAAAGATAATTCCTTATCTTTTTTTGCGGGATTCGATTAAAATCAATGTCATTAATTCTTTTTTGACAAAAAGAAGAGTCGGGCAATGTAAAACATATACCCAAAGCCAAGAGCAAGTAAAATACCAGTTTCATTCCAGGAATTTAATATATTTATTTCATCCGTACAAAATTTATTTTTAATGGTCGGATGGAACTCACAATGAATTTTGTTCATGCGTGTTTGTGAAGTTCGCATTCCAAAATTCATGTTCGTTTCATTTATTAAAATTATTAACTTATTCGTGATTTAACATTATTAGGTTATACCAAACATTATTTTTTTCTTTTAATTTTAAAAAATCCCACTGATTATTTTGTTTATAAATATTTTTATCCGTTATTTAAATGATTGACATGATTATTATTATTTATACACATATAAAAATGAATGCGTGGAAGAAAAGATTTTATCTTGTATTTCATACGGGTTTATTTTAATTAATAATGACAAATAATTAATGATGAACCCGGTAAAATACCGGGTTTTTTTATACGATTTAAATACACCCAACCATGAACAGGAAAAATATCAGTAAGAACCATTTAAAGAATCACGGGTACATGAGAATTACTAAAATCCATGAGTGCCGGGATAGATCATTTTTCCAAGAATAAATCTTTAATGAACAGGAAATATCTTAATCCCCGGCCCAAATAGGTCGGGGATTTTTTTTAAACCCTATTAAATAAATAAAAATGGAACCTTTTAATTTTAATGTTGAGCCGGAAAATTTTTTCCGAAGTATAATGGAAATTAACCATGATATAGTTAAAATGATAACAAAAAAATTAGTTGTAATTTATTCACATGCAATGAAAAAAAGAATTATTGGGTTCAAAATAAGAAATAAATATTTCAGGGTTCAATTCAACAAGAAAAAAGGTATATAAACTACCTGGTTTTTCGGTAAGAAGAAGAAATACCTTTTAATCTACATTAATATACCCGGGGATTTATTTAATATAAATTACACTACTGACCGGTTAAATTTTCAAGAATTCTATAAAAGCTGGATACGCATTGGTATAGAATGGCAGATTTTAATTAAGGAGTAGTTTTTTCGTCTTCTAGAAATTCGGTTCCACCGTCAGCTATAGCTTTTGGTGGAGGCCGAAAGAAAACCGGGGAGTGTAGCGGCAAAAAAGAAAAAATGTTTGAGCCTACCATAGGAATACACGACCTGCTAATTGGATTTAAATCGGGGGGTATAGGGCGCCCAACGTATGCAAGGGTGTATATCCCGAAGGATAAATGTTCCAAACGGCCATTAGGGATAAGATACTTGACGTATTTTTAAAGATTTCTCGTAGGGGTCTCAAACAAGATTGCGCACAGTCCAATTTTTATTCGAACCACCATTGTTTTTTTATTTTAGTGGTTTAAGGATTGTTGAATTAATTATTAAAACAAGAGCTCGTTAATGAAAAACAGGTAATTAGTTAATAAAAGATTGAACATTATTTTCAAACTGTTGTTTAAAACAAAACTTGTTTAGAACATGAATTTGCAAGGAAACTAATAAAACTAAAGAATATCAAAGGTGGAAAAATTAATCAAAAACAATCCTTACATGCTCTTAGTGGTGAAAATAATGGAATTAGGAAGTTTCCTGGATCACAAGATAAGTGAGATATTAAAACAA
>CAZOSQ010000462.1:0-3001 GCA_964582245.1 uncultured Bacteroidales bacterium
TATAAGGTGTTCACGAACTCTCTGGGTTCGGTTATTTATTTCTTCCACTGCGCTTTGGCAAAGGTTTAATCGAAAAAGTAAATTTTCTCCTGGTTTTACTTTTCTGAAGCAAATAGCAAAAGTGATCTCGAGGACAAATTAAGTTCGCCTGGTTTTACCCGGGCATCAATGATAATTTTACCTATTTTGATCCCGGGTCTCCCGGAATAAAATCATCGATTAGTTATCCAGGACCAACCAAATTAGATTGAGAAGGTGTAAAAACAAATACTCATATAATGGTTGGCAGGGCAAGAAATTCTACAAAATAAATAATCCCCTCGTATTAAGAAAAAGTTTTTTAAGCAACTGGTAAATAATGAAATAGGTTGCGTTAGGAGGGTGATTTATGCCTAATTTTATTTTTGGCAAGAAATTGATACTATCGAGAATAGAAGATTGAGATAATGAATAAAATTAAAAAAATTACATTTTTATAATACGAGTTTTAATTTTTACTTGACTTGAATATTTAATTTAAAAAAAACATGAAGAAATCAGATTTTAATTCGATGAAAGCAGCCATAATGTTAACTCATGGATTTGATGAAATTGAATTTATTACCATTAAAAACGTGCTAGAACAGAGAGGAATGGAGGTAAATGTAGTATCTCCATCCAAGGATCTTGACAAATCCCTCAGCATTATCAGGAGCGAAAAGCTTCCCGAGGAATACGAAGGGTACATGCTTAAAGTGAAGCACAATTTAAAGGATGTAAATATTCATGATTATCAATTATTGGTTGTCATAGGGGGGGAAGAAAATGCAGAAAGGCTTTTAAATAATGAAGAAGCAAGGAGTTTGGTTGATAAGTTTCTGGAATCTAAACATTTAATTGCATGTATGTCTCATGGGATAAAAATTTTGTCCAACGCAAGTTTTATAAATGGACGGTTTTTAACTTCCAAGCATGAATACAAATCAGCTCTAATAGAAGCTGGAGCATGGTGGATTGATGAACCTGTTGTTAGTGATAAAGGACTGATCACAGCTAAAACCACGTTTGATCTCCAGGAATTTTCACTGAAGGTTTTAGAATCCCTTGCTACATTCAAGGTCTTGAAAGAATTTGCAGGACGCAAAGGAGTGGCAGAGGACATGGTTAACATGTCTTTTTAATAGTTTATAATAATTAAACAAGAGAAAATATGGAAAAAATAAAAGTTGCAATGATGGCTACGAATGGCTTTGAAGAAGACGAGATGGTTGATACAAAGCAAAATTTGGAGGAAGCCGGAATTCAAGTAGATATTGTTTCGGACCATGAAAAAATTACGGCTTGGGATCATGGAGTATGGAGCAATGAATATGATGTTGATGTCCAAGTTAAAGACGTTAATATCCAGGAATATGATGCATTGGTTCTTCCCGGTGGGGTAATCAATCCTGATAAATTGAGGAGGAATAAAGATGCAGTAAAATTGGTGAAAGATTTCTATTTGAACCAAAAATTAATAGCTGCCATTTGTCATGGACCCCAAATGCTTATTGAAGCGGATTTAGTTAAGCATAGGAAGATGACCTCTTATCATTCCATCGCTAAAGATATGATTAATGCAGGGGCAGATTGGATTGATGAGCAAGTGGTTGAAGATGGTAATTTTATAACAAGTAGAAATCCTGGCGATATCGAAGCATTCAGTAAAATGATTATTGAAAGGGTTAAGGAAAAAGTTCCACAATAAACAGCACACGGATATAATGGATGGAAAAAAGGAAAATAGAAGGATTTTTAAGGCAAAATTTTTATTAATAGGGTTATTTTTTTTCTTTACTTCCGTGGCACAGGAGAATATTCCCGGTGAGAAAATTTCTGATGCAGTAAATGAAGAAATTAAATTACATCCTGAAGTTCCTTTCGAACTTATCGAGGTAGAAACGAAAAAGGGAATTGTTATTCTTTCCGGGGAAACAAATAATTTACTTTCAGCAGATATAGCGGAAAATATAGCTTTGTCTGTGAAAGGAGTTAAGGGAGTTGTAAATAATATAATGGTTAAGCCTCATTTTGTTCTTGATAGTGATTTGCAAGGTCAAATAGAAGAGGCTTTTTTAAATAACCCTGTTACTGATTCTTATGAAATTGATGTAGCAGTAAAAAATGGGTTGGTAAAATTATCAGGTGAAGTTGATTCTTGGCAAGAAAACGTGGTGGCCGTCAAGGTAGTGAAAGGAATAAGAGGTGTTAGAAAAGTCGATAATAACCTTATCTATAATAAAAAGAAGGATCGCTTAGACAACGAAACAGAACGATGTTGAAGCAGCACTATTTTATGATGTTAGGGTTGATAAAGAATATCTTGATGTAAAAGATGAAAATAGCACCGTAATCCTTTCGGGAATTGTTGGAAGTGCAAAAGAAAAAAGATAGCAATGGTTTTATCTTGGGTTGCAGGAGTTGACACTGTCATTGCGGAAAATGTTGAAGTTCAATGGTGGGAGATAAGATGATTAAGAAGGAGAGCGTACAAATCAGCGATAGCACCATCAAGAAAGCTGTAAAAAGAACATTGTCATACGATCCTTATGTAAAACCTTTTAATATAGACGTGAAAGTGGAAAATAATACCGTGACCCTGACTGGAAAGGTTAAAGACCTTAATTCTATAAGATCAGCAGGAGAGGATGCCAGGAATATCATGGGTGTAAGTACGGTTAAAAATTTCCTCAAGGTGGATGCAAGTGTAATCCCGGGAAATGATCAATTGAAAAATCACGTTGTTAAAGTATTTGAAAATGATCCATATGTTGAGTGCCTGGGACTTGAGGTTGAGGCTTTTCATGGAAAAGTTTACTTGGAAGGTATAGTGGATAATAGCTATGAAAAATACAGGGCGGAGAAAATTGCGGCAAGGGTGACTGGAGTTACAAGTATAATCAACAATATAGAAGTACGAGACCATGATGAATTTGATGATATAATTGATAACTACTACTATGATACATGGGATGATGTTTAC
>CAZOSQ010000463.1:0-2986 GCA_964582245.1 uncultured Bacteroidales bacterium
TTTTTATAAATTGAATATTGTAATTGACGGATCATACCCTAGATATGACACTAGTTAGGAAACCTGTTGTCTAGATATTTTAAGCTAAAATAAAGTAAACTAGTCACTGTCAAAAAGATGACAAATCGTATATCAAAAACTCACAACGGGTTATTTTTTCCAGGTTATAACATTTGTACTTTAAGAGACGTATACTAAAAAGATTTTTACGATGAATTGGGAGATTTTTATAATTTGCTAGTCAAGAAAGAATACAATGTAATTGGATGATGATATTAATTAGATGCTTTATAGTTGGTTGTTTACTGATTCTATTTTCCTGCAACCTCGAAAAAGAAAAGGAGATACCAATAATCCCAAAGCCCTATGAATCAACTATGAAACATGGAGAATTCAAATTGGATGATTATACCGTAATATTATATGAGAATAAAGAAATAGCATGGCTGGCCAATTACCTTTCCCAGAAAATTCAACAACTAACTGATCTTAATTTAGAGGTAAAAGAATATGATCCCCAAGTGCAAAAAAATTTCATCTTATTGCGATTGGGGAGTTGTAATCCCGGGATAGGCGGTGAAGGATACGTACTCAAATCTAGTAAAAATCATACTGAAATATGTGGTAATCTACCAGCTGGAGTGTTCTATGGGCAGCAGACCTTTTTACAATTAATGCCCAAGGGGAATGATAGTATTATTAAAATTCCACTGGTTGATATCCTTGATAAACCAAAATATATATGGCGAGGCGTACATTTGGATGTTTCAAGGCATTACTTTGACAAGGAGTTTATCAAGAAATTCATTGATATATTGGCCATGCACAAAATCAATGTTTTTTATTGGGAATTAACAGGCAACAATGGGTGGAGGATACCAGTAGATAATTATCCAAGATTAACATCCGTAGGAGCATGGCGAGAAGATAGGAGAGATGAAAATTGGGAATTATTTCCACATCAACGTACACCCTATGATGAAAAGAAGCCTTATTACGGGGGATTTTACACCCGCGAAGATATTAAGGAAATTGTACAATATGCTTCGAGCAGGTTCGTAGACATTATTCCTGAAATTAATTTACCAGGGCATTCCTTGGCTGCACTTGCTTCTTATCCAAATCTTTCCTGTTCAGGAGGATCTTATAATATTCCAACTGGAAATTTAGGTATCATTGCTGATCCATTTTGTGCGGGAAATGATTCTACCTTTTTATTTTTTGAAGGAATTGTAGATGAGGTAATTGATTTATTCCCGGCTGATTTTATATCACTAAATGGTAGAACGTTTATCATGGATAAATGGCGGAATTGCGATAAATGCCAAGCCAGGATAAAACATGAAGGTTTGAAAAATGAATTGGAACTTAGGAAATATTTTGTAAATCGAGTTGAAAAATATATTCTTTCCAAGGGTAAAAATATTATCGCGGCAGGAAGCTTTTTAATAAATGATGTATCCCGGGGTGCAATGATCCTTTCTTCCAGGAAACGCGAATTAAAAGAAGCTTTAGAGAAAGGATATATTGCTATATATTTTTCAAGCGAAGAGAACTGTTTTAGCTGCAAGCAAACAGAATTGAAAACAGAGCCTAAGGCTTTTGATAAATTGGTTACACTGGAAGATATCTATTCATCAACCATTTTTGCCGATACCTTGTCAACAAGCATTTTTAACAAGATAATCGGGGCTCAATCTATTATGCGCAGTGATTATCTTCAAGATGGGGATATGGTTGAATATATGCTTTTGCCCAGACTATGCGCCTATGCCGAAAAATTATGGACTTTTTCGGAAAAAAAGAACTTTAATAATTTTGTCGATAGACTGATTTCTCATTACGAATGGTTAGATCGGCAAGATATTAATTTTTACATACCCGCACCTGCAGGTTTGAAAGATGTTATGTTACTCGATACAGGTATTATGGTAAATATTGAACCACCGTTAAAGGGTTTAGAGGTTCATTACACGCTTGATGGTTCGGAACCTACCATAAACTCTCCAAAGTTTGAGTCTCCAATCATCATTAACGAACCTAAAGTACTGAAGGCTAAATCATTTACGCCCCATAAAAAATCAAGCCGGACAAATATTGCCCGTTTTACAAAAAATCCACCGAAGGAAGCTCATAACAACCTGGTAAATCTTTATCCAGGGATCAAGTACACCTATTTAACAGGTAAAATACGGACCTTGGAAAATATAGATTTACTGGTTCCTATTAATTCTGGTTACATCAATGAAATTAAAATCCCGGGAAATGTAAGGGAAGATTATTTCGGGATCATTTATGAGGGTTATATCTTTGTGAAGGATGGTGGCATATATTCTTTTCATTTATCTTCCGATGACGGCACCAGGTTGTATATAGATGAAGATGTAATTATTGATAATGATGGTATTCATCACCAGGGTTGGGTTTCAGGGCAGGTATCTTTAAAAGCAGGGTATCATTCATTTAGGCTGGAATATTTTGATTTTAACATGGGGCAGCATTTAGATATAGAGATAGAAGGACCGGGTATATCACGATCCAAGATTCCACCAACAATGTTTTTTTATTCTAAAAAGCAGAAGTTGTTTTAAAAGAGACAAGGGTATTCTAATTGCCTGAATTAAATCATTAGCGAAAGGTTACTGGCGATCATTTGACTGCCAGCAACCTGCTTGATAGGTTATGTTATCTCTTCATCCTCAATCTGTGAGGGCTGGTTTTAGGAACCCTTTCAATGATTTCGTGCGCTTCTAGGTCCAATTTTACTGTTACAACATACCATACTACCTTTCCGTCAAATGTGCTGGATAATTTGTCCCGGGTCAATTAATTCAATGTTTCAAAGCTAATTTCCTCGTGTTCATCAATAGTTTCTATTATAAAGTCCTTGATAGTATCATATCGCCTTTTAAGTATATTTACACCATTCTTTCCTTGGGAATGCAAGGTCATGATTTTTTGTAAACAAATATCTATAAATAAAATA
>CAZOSQ010000464.1:0-2957 GCA_964582245.1 uncultured Bacteroidales bacterium
GCATGTTCTAATATTTCCTTGTCGTTTAAAGTCATAAAATCATTGAGTTTGCTAATCCAGTCTTTCATGTACATTGGTTTCCGGTTCCGTGCCTGTAATTCGGCAAACGAAAGATACTGGTCAACAATTAAATTAAGGTCTTTCAATTCATCTTCACTCAAATAATTTTTTGCAATCGAAACATCTGTTTTTCGGATTTTTCCATGCGGTGCATTTTCCCAGGTTGTCAGCCCCATATTTTGTTTCTTAGAATCAACTCGTTTGTAGATTATTTCCGATGCCGTGTGACCATGAATTGCCCAGTGCATTTTGTTTTGTACCGATTTGAAAAACAACTGGCTTTCTTCAGTAATTGGGTCATAATCAATGGCAGTTGTATAAATGTCTTTAATTTTTGCATAAAATATCTTCTCCGAACTGCGAATGTCCCTGATTCTTTCCAGCAGTTCATCAAAATATTTGCTGGTGTGCCCGGTTTCTTTTAAGCGTTCATCGTTCAGTACAAATCCTTTTATTAAATATTCACGAAGTTGAGTAGTCGCCCAAATACGAAATTGAGTACCACGGTGTGACTTTACACGGTAGCCAACCGAAATTATTACATCGAGGTTGTAAAACCTCAAATTCCTTTGAACCTCACGTTTGCCCTCGGTTTGAACTGTCAAGTAATCCTTGACAGTTGAAATTTCCTCAAGTTCGCCTTCTTCGTAAATGTTTTTTATATGCAGACTTATGTTTTGTTTAGTTGTCTGAAAAAGCTCAACCATTTGTGCCTGCGAAAGCCAAACAGTTTCTTCTTCCAAACGGACATCAATTTTGGTTTGCCCGTCTTCGGTTTGGTATAATAATATTTCAGAATTACTCATCTGTCTTTTTTTATATATTCAAAAAATATCAATTTCTGTTTCTACGTCTTTCAAATCATCTTTAATGTAGTTTTTATATATGTGCGCATCGCTTAAAAATCCTAAAAAATCCAAATCATTTGTATCACCTATAATACGATCTCCTTCAAAATCTTTTGCAAATGCAATCACTTTATAAAAAATCAGGTCTTCATCAGGAAAACCTTCTCTATCAACGGATCTTTCCTTGATAGCTATTTCCAGCATTTCATTTTCAAACCAAACCGACCAACTTTTCCAATAAATGCCGCCATTTTTGCCATAATTGCCAATCTGTATGGTCTCATTAAAAATGTCAATACAAGCGCACCAGTCTTTAAATGTTTCTGGTTTATCAAGGTTTTCGATTAAATATTTAATTTCCGGGGCATTATTTTTATGCCCTGGTCCTGTACCTTCCAAACTGGCAACAAAATCAACAAATTCTTTTAATACCTGCAGTTTTTCCAGGTTATCTTTATCAATTGTCCAATAATTTTGTGGCGTATTCATTTGTTATAATCTTTTAAATCAGCAAAATCGTCATAAAATGCCAAAGGATAATCATCTATTGGAAACCTTTTGTCATGTGTTATAAAACCGGGGACGTAAAATGTTGTTTCCTTAAAATTTTTCTAATTAATATTGTTTTCAGGTTCCCAAACAATGCAATTACCTGTTTCAATGGATGCATTTATTATAATTTTTAATGGTTCAGTAATATCTTTTTGTGGGTTATACAATTCTGTTGTTGCTATCATTTCTATTTCGGTTTGTTTATTTTCAGTATCTTTCATTTGTGCTATATCTAATTTAGTAATAAACTGTTTGCCCGATTTGCAATCGGTATAGATAAAATGATTGTTGTACCCTTTTCTCTGTCTGAAATGAGTTGAATTGAAAACCACTTTTTTATTTACATTATCCTCTATTGAATTTTTTTGTACCGTAATATTGAAGCCGTCTGCGTTAAGCATGCCATGGTAAAGCAAACCATGGTATTCGGAATAATAGGCAAAATAGTCATTGTGTTTTGCCATTCCAAGGCGGATTGTTTTATGGGTATCTATTTCACTAATTTTTGATTGTGCCCATGATATTTTATTTTCAAGTTTTTCTATTTCTTTTAATAAATCAGGGGTGTATTTATTGTCAATAATCCCTTTTAAGGGTGAAGCGATATTTATGGGTAAAAGTTGATAAATTAAAGGAAATTCTTTATCACCGCCCTCTGATTGCAAGGTTATCTCGAAATCGCTTTGAGGCAGGCGCCAATCTATTTCGTTATTTTTTTTATTGGCGTTCGCGTTAATTGCAACAGAACATTCTTGCCTGAACCTGTTTCCGAAATATATTAACTCCTTTGCATATTCCTGATTTTTATGTTCACATGACTTCATTTTCCATTCGTTAAAAATGGTTTCAATTAGTTCTTTAAATTCTCGATCTTTTTGTATTTCATCGGGCAATTCAAGATAAAAGCCATTGTCCTTAAGGCGGATGTAATTATCTATTGCAGAATTATAATCAGCTTTATTGTTTTTATAACAATTGCACAAAACATACATTTTTATTGCCCTGTACTGCTCTGGTATTATCATTGATATAGATTGAGTGTTGTACGCTGGCCGTTATTGTTTTCTAATCTATCTATCTCATTTTTAATGTGCTGTCTCTCTGTCCGTGCGTTGGAGCGGGACGGGATTGAAGGCTTTTTTGGTATTTTTGGTTTGAGGGCAAGCCTTGAGGGAATGCCAAATGTGCCTGAGAGCGAAGGGATGGTTAGGGCTGGAATCATTTTTTTAGTATTAAATTCAAGTCAGTTATTATTTGTTCTTTATCTATCGAAGTGTAGATATGTAATTTCTTGCTAACTAATTTAATCCTTTTTAGGCTTAAATGACATTTCCATATAATTCTCCATTTTAAAAAAAGATACAAGCTTCTATTTTCCTTAAGTATGAACTTTTTCATTTTAAGAAAACCTTCATACGCCATGAATAAAGCAATAATATATAACTAAAGTTTCCCACGTCTGAAAGTATTGGATTATATGGGATAAATAATTTAAAA
>CAZOSQ010000465.1:0-2936 GCA_964582245.1 uncultured Bacteroidales bacterium
TATTCTTCAAAGCCAATAATAATTTAGCGGTTTTAATTTTATTTAAAATTTACCCTCTCAGTCGATAAATATTTTAATAATCTAGTGACGTGTCACATGTATTAAAGCACATCGGATTCACCTTCAACCTGGCGTAGTGGCTGAAACGCCAAGACGCTTTATCATTGACAAGACACTGTAGGGAATGGGATTACTTCCCTCCCCCTGAGGTTGAATCGTTTAGTTCCTGATATTTATATCTTTGCGGTTTCCCATTCCATGTATTTATAAATTTCACCCTTTACTTGTAAAATAACCCATCCCAAAATCATAAGATCATCAGTAAACCCAATTAGGGGAAGCAAATCACTTATGGCATCCAGTGGATTTATAATGTATAACATGGCGGCAACAATAAGGATAATCCGGGAATATGAAATTAGCCTATACTCACCTTTAATAAAGGATTTAACAAGACGTACCATGGTTTCCAAGTATTCTTTAAACTCTGCAAACACCAAGTATTTATTAGATAAAATATAACTTAGTTTTTTAAATAATTTCCTGGTATTATCCTTGTTTTTTAAAAAGCGGGATGCTATTTTTTCATGTTTTTCAAAAATTCTGAATGCTTTTTTCATTTTTAAAGATTAAGTAAGTTATATATGAATTATGTTTATTATTCATAGCCAATGGTTTACTCAATATCAAATCAAATCAATGACTTTTTCAAGAGAAAATATTTATAAGCATATCCTAATATTAATACGAAAAATAATACAAGATGGTACTTGGCTTAATCATTATAATTTTAAAAGAAAAATAAAAAAAATCTTGCTAATACCCCTTATTTTGTTGATTCTTTAAATAGTTAATCCTGCCATATCAATTGAATACAAAATTAATATACCATGAATTATTAAAAATTTGTATTTTTACCCGGAAAACCAAAAGCAACATGGATTTATTTCATTCACGTTGCCTGTAATTATTAATTACAAATGCTATGCGAATACTAATAGTCAATACAGGAATATTACCAGTTAAGTTATATGGTGGAACAGAACGGGTTATATGGGCTCTTGGAAAAGAACTTGTTAAATTAGGGCATGAGGTTATATTTATGGTAAAAGAAGGCTCATCTTGTGACTTTGCAAAAATCCTCCCCATCCAAAATGATAAACCTTTGGTCGAACAAATTCCCGGGAATATTGATGTTGTACATTTTAATTTTAAACCCCCGGGTCTAAAACAATTACAAGTACCATATCTTATCACGATACATGGAAATAGCAATAACCTGCTGGAACTAGATAAAAACACCGTTTTTGTTTCAAAAAATCATGCATTGAGATACAATTCACATTCTTATATACACAATGGTTTAGATTGGGATGAATATACACCACCTGATTTTAACTTGAAAAGAAAATATTTTCATTTTCTTGGAAATGCTGCCTGGCGAGTGAAAAATGTAAAAGGAGCAATTGAGGTGATAAAGCAAACCCAATCTGAAAAATTAAAAGTATTGGGGGGTGTTAGGTTTAATTTTAAAATGGGAATCCGGTTAACATTTTCTCCCAAGGTTAGCTTTTATGGTTTGGTAGGAGGAAAAGAAAAAGATAAATTGATAAATGGATCCAAGGGATTATTATTCCCGGTAAAATGGCACGAACCTTTTGGATTGGCAATCATTGAAAGCTTATATTACGGTTGTCCTATATTTAGCACTCCCTATGGTTCACTACCGGAACTGGTTAAAGATGAGGTTGGATTTTTATCCAACAGCAAAAAAGAACTAGTGGAAGCTATTAGTAACCCGGGTATATTTTCACCCCGAATATGCCATGAATATGCTGTAGAAGAATTCAATAGCAAAAAAATGGCTTTAGCTTACCTGGAAAGATATCAAGACGTCATCGAGGGAAAATTTCTTAATGAATCTCCTCCCAAGTTAAAAACAGTGCAAGAACAGAAATTTTTAGCATGGAACAAGTGATATACGAAATAATAAGCCAAACAGTACTTTAGCCAGTAAACAATGGCATTTCACGGACACCATTTATGAATTAGACCTACAATTGGATTAACAAAATAGTTTTAATGTCATCATTTGGTTACCGTTAAGTTATTTAAGAAAAAGAAACCTTTTTAGGAACTAAATATATCATTGTAAATAATGGGTTACCTCTTTGTTTACGGCACATTGTTAGAAAATGAAAATAATCCGGGAGCGAAGTTCTTGGAAAAAAATGCTAAATTCCTTTGCAAGGGATTTTTTTATGGCAAGCTTTATGAAATTGATGGCTACCCGGGAGCTGTTTTAAGCAATTCACATAATGAAAAAGTTTTTGGCAATATCTATAAATTGCATGATGAAGAGAAAGTTTTAAGCTACTTAGATAAATATGAAGAAATTGGAGAACATTTTCCCGCTCCATATGAATATAAAAGAGAAATAATAACTGTCTATTCACCGAAAGAAAATTTTAAATGCTGGGTATACCTTTATAATCATCCTACCCATCACCTGGAAAGAATTGTTTCGGGGTATTACAAGGGTAATGAATGAATTTTTTCCCTGGTTCAAGTTCAAAATCCCGGGTAATTTTTAGGACAAACAGGCAAAATACTATTCTTCGTACAAAATTATACTAAGGGCACATTTCACATTCCATATTTCAATCCCATTTTTCCTTTTTTTATCAGCGATATTTGGTACTTCATCGAATAATTATTCCATTTCCTGATCAAAAAAATTAATTTTAACAATAAAAAAATTATCCGGGGAGATCCTCACAGCTCAACTAATATAAGGGTTCGATTAAAACATGAAGCTCGAATATACTAAATGCAAAATTTTATTTTTTCTAACCTATGTATTTGAAATAAATGTATAAATAAAAAATTAAAATGATGAAAACGAAAATAATATGGATAGCACTCATTCTCTTACC
>CAZOSQ010000466.1:0-2932 GCA_964582245.1 uncultured Bacteroidales bacterium
TGTCAAGGATAAAATCCATCAACTTTTTGACTTATAATACTAATATACCATCGCTCTCAGCTTTGAGCTATTTCTGACCTCTCCTCCGGCTGTTCCCTCGACTGCGCTCGGGACATGGCCTAAAATGAGAGGGGAGTGCTTTGTTGTTTTGGGGGTAATTTAACTGTTGCAAAAGTGCAATATCCGGTGTTGGAACTAAATTTAAATGAAAAGGTCAAGCTTATTCAGGCATGGTCAACCTTTCAGCTTTGAGCTTTGAGCTTTAAACTTTCAGCTATATTATTCGCCTTCTTCCTCCCAATAGGCTGCATTGCTCTATTGGTTTGTTTTTAAACGCAATACAAAAATTAATTTACGTTAATGACTGAAATACAAACAACAGTGCCTTTAAAAGAACGCATCTACTCGCCCACCAACCGGGCCAGGGAAGTTTTTTCCCTCAAAACCATGTTTGCCGATTTGGGCAGTGCCATGTTTTTGGGCAAACAACTTTTTGTGCGCGATGTAAAAGGCATGTTCCGGCAATCGCTTTTGGGTGTGGTTTGGGCATTTATACCGCCGTTTTTTACTGCCGCTGCCTGGGTGTTTTTAAAATCATCGGGTGCTGTAAATATTCAGGATGTAGGTATGCCCTATCCCATCTATGTACTTACCGGTTCCATAATCTTTCAAACCCTTTCGGAAACGTTCCGGCTACCGGCAGAAACAGTGAATAAGGGAAAAAGCATGCTCATAAAACTAAACTTTCCCCGCGAGTCGCTGCTTATCAGTTCATTTTTGCAGGTGCTGTTTAACTTTTCATTTAAACTATTCGCCCTCATTGTTTTATTGCTGGTACTCGGACTTCCCTTTAGCGGTAGTTCCCTACTATTTTTACCCGGCATTATTGCGGTTATGTTTTTTGGCATCAGCATTGGCATCCTCATCATCCCGTTTCAAATGCTGTACACCGATTTTGCCCGGGCCATTGGCCTGTTTATGCAGGTAATGATGTACCTCACACCGGTAGTGTATCCATACCCCACCTCAGGCTTTTTGCTAAAAATTGTAAACATAAATCCCTTTACCCCGCTGGTAATGGTGCCCCGCAACTGGCTCACCGGGCAGGCTGCAGAAATGGTAGGATACTTTTGGGCCGTGATTGGCGTTGGTGTAGTGGTGTTCTTCCTGGGGTGGATACTGTATAGGATTACTATGCCAATCATCATCGAACGAGCGGGTAGTTGATCCACAAATTATTGATCCACGAATTACACGAATTTCACTAATTTTTTATTCGTGTCAATTAGTGAAATTAGTGGACTAAAAATAAAGTATGTCACCGGATATATTAAATAAAACTAACGACTTATTTTATAAAGAAGAGGCCTATAGTATTGTAGGTGCTGCAATGGCTGTACACAGAGAACTTGGATGTGGATTCCTGGAAGCCGTTTATCACGAAGCCCTGCTCATAGAGTTAAAGCTCAGAGACATACCTTTTCAATCCGAAGTCGAATTGCCAATTGTGTATAGGGGTCATCAATTAAAGAAAAAATACTGTGCCGATATTATTTGTTATGATAAAATAGTTATTGAATTAAAAGCTGTAAACCATCTTGATATTTCTTTTCAATCTCAGGTATTGAATTATTTAAAAGCAACTGGGTTTAAACTTGGTTTACTTATCAATTTCGGTGAAGAAAGCCTGAAGTATCAACGAATTGTATATTAATTTATCCACGAATTTCACAAGGATTATCCACGAATTACACGAACGGCGAAGCCTTCGGTCGCCAGAGGCTTGCCGCAGGTGATACCCTCACCGAAGGTAATTTCACTAATTCTTACAAAATAATTCGTGTCAATTAGTGAAATTCGTGGACAAAACGACTTCAAGCACTCCCTCTGGTAGGACAAGAAATATAATAAATACCCCCCTTAAGTGATAACAGTAAATTCCATAAATAATATACCTATCAGATTGACCAATGAGCGATGGATGCATATCGTTGAAAACCACGATGAACCGAAGCATAATAAAATAATTATTAACTCATGAAAAATAATTATTTTATTATGCGGAGCTCAATCCGACAAATAAAAATTGAAAGATAATCGGATTAAATGGCTGGATATTATTATCATGTCCTTGAAACCGTTTCAAAACCATTGTTTATCTTTGAAGGGAATATGGATGAAAAATGGGCTGTCACTTTAATAAATGAAGATAAAGCCCTTCTTGTAATTTACAAAGAACAAACCGACAAAAAAGACGGTTTTATTATTACATCTTTTTTGACAAGCAAGATTGATAAATTATTCAAAAGAAAATTGTTATGGAAACAAAAGAAATAACTCAAATATTTAAAGCCTTACCATTTATTAAAAACACAGGTGCTAAGCACCTTTGGTTTGATTTTGATGATGAAGCTGATGTATTGTACATAAGCTTTGAAAAACCACAAAATGCAACTGATACTGATTTTTTTGAAGATGATATTTTGCTGCGATTACGTGAAGAGAAAATTGTTGGAATTACAATAACCAATGCAAGTAAAAAAATAAAAAGCCTAACTTAATTTATCCATGAATGGCGATGCCTTCGGTCGCCATGCGCCTACGCTATAGCTTCAAGCGCAAGCGTAAGGCTTGCCGCAGGTGATACCCTCAACGATGTTAATTACACCAATCGCGATTGCTATCGAGACACTAATTCTTAAATCTTACTATTTAATTCGCATTAATTAGCAAAAATTCGATGACAAAAAACATCAACAATTCGCATTAATTAGCGAAAATTCGATGACAAAAAACAATACAATTCGCATAAATTCGTAAAAATTCGATGACAGAAGTACTCATTAAAGCCGAGCACGTCTCAAAAAAGTTCTGCCGCGACTTCAAACGCTCCCTCTGGTACGGCATGAAAGACATTGGCCGCTCCCTCCTG
>CAZOSQ010000467.1:0-2915 GCA_964582245.1 uncultured Bacteroidales bacterium
GAATACAAAAATTCTTACATCATCAGAATAAATTAGTTAACGAATTAAAACATTTATATCATGAAAAAAACATTCTTAGTTGTATTTGCTTCCATTTTAACAGCACCTTTATTCTCCCAACCCCAACTTCCCCTGAATTATCAGTTACGGCTTGAACCCGTGTGGTCAAGAGTCGCGGATGCACTGGGCGAACCGGGATCAGTGGAAAGTGCGGAATTTTCACCTGATGGTAAATACATTGTCAGCGGAACAAAATATGATAATTCAGTGATCATGTGGCGAACCTCGGATGGCGCCGAATTATGGCGCGATTATGCAGAAGAAGAAGTGGAACGTGTTGGCTGGTCATCCGATGGAAAATATGTAGCCGCCGGCAGCGAAGACTACCTGGTCACCGTGTATGATTCCAAATCAGGAGAAGTATTTAAAGTGCTTGAACACAAACGGGGTATTGACGGACTCACCTGGTCGCACAAAGGCAGTCTGCTGGTTACCGGTGAAGAACGGATGGAAATGGAAGATGGCACCACCGAAGGCTATATCCGCATATTTGACATGCCTGGTGGAGAGCAAATAAAAGAAATCAATTTTGGGAATACGGTCAATGAGCTTTTCTTCTCGCTTGACGATGCATACCTCCTGGCTGTGGGCCATGGTGCGGTAAAGGTCTACAACACCGAAGACTGGTCGCTTGCACAGACGTTAAAACCGGATCATTACACCACATTTACCAGCGGTGTATTCTCGCCAGACGGCAAGTATGTGTTTGCTGTTGGCCAGGGCGGAACGTCACGTGGAAACTGCCACCTTTGGGAATGGAAAAGCGGAGAGTTAATTAAATTCTTTAACCATACCGGTAAAAAGATTGAATCGGTATCCTGGCACCCGAACGGCGATTACATCGCCCATGCAGGTCACGATCCATATATTTACGTGTACCGTGTTGACGATATCAAAGAATTTGGCAACGATGCCATTCCGGTTGCACATAAAGTTTGGGCAAGTGATCATGCTGAATATATCGATTTTAATGCTGATGGAAGCTTTTTGGTTAGTGCCCACCAAAACGGCCTCATAAAACTCTGGGTCTGGATGGGCGAAAACTCAGACCTGAATGCAAGAAGGCATCAGTGGGTGAAGGAGCAGCAGACGGATGCGGAGAAGGAGTGAGAAAGCTCGAAGTCCAAAGCTGAAAGCTGAAAGGAAGAAAGTAAGTAAGCAGTGGTCAGTGAAACAGTAATCAGTATATAAAGCTGATGAAAAAAACCGGGACGGTCGCAACATCTGTGATTAGGGGATATAGCTAATGGTTCCCAGACCTTTGTGTAAATAAAAAAATACAAAAAATGGGCTGAAAGCCAGTAAGATACCAGCACAGGGCAAAGGGAAAATTGACAGTGTCTCATGTGTGAATGATATGTCTTCAATTACCAATGTGCTTCAAAAAGGGGAGTATTTTGTTAGCACCGGTGAAGTGCTGATTCCTTATTACGAAATACAACGGGTAGAAATTAACCCGGGTAAGGAAAAAGAGGTACATTTCAAATTACACACGGATGACCTTGCCTTGATAACCGAAGAGGGTAACAGCATCATCGAAAAAGGGCAGTTTAAAATAACTGTCGCGGGTTCATCACCAGATGAAACCAGCATGAAACTGGGCGCAGCAAAGCCTGCTGAAGCGGTTTTTGAATTAAGATAAAAATAAACCTGCTTTGCTGGATTTAGAAAAAGTGCGATAATCGCGTGTCCTCGGGCACGCGTTTTTTTTTGCTTATGACCCTCCGTTAGGTTGCGTAATTTTTTATTTCAATCCCATAATTTAGAATCTCAGCTACTACTGGATTATTTATATCGAAATCCTCTTTTTTAAAAGGATGGGGCTCAATTATTAAATCCTCATCACTTCTCATTTACATTAAATCAATTTGAATATCAATAATATCAGATACTGATTGAATTACAATTGCCAAATCAATATCACTATCCGAATGATTTGTTCCTTTAGCAAATGAACCATATAAATACGCTTTATCAATATTGTACTTTCCTATCAAATTTGATATATATCGTTGAGCAATTTTTATAGCCTCTCCCTTATCCATAGTCTCAATGTTTTAATGTTACTAATCCATTGTGCTGTATACTCTTTAGTACATTTATGATAAAAAGCTTGTTTATAATCATCATACCTTGCATTCATATTAAAAGTTGTGATTATATCAAGCCATTTTGTCTTTTCATCATCCAAGTCCAATCCTGATAATTTATTAAGTTTTCTTAAATCATGAGTAAATGGAGCATATTACTTTGTTTCCTTAACTATTTTGCCTTTTAATAATTTTTCAATTACCAAATGTCCCATAAATAAAGACCAATGATAATCTTTAGTATCAAATAAATTAAGCATTGTCTTAAAATCACCATTCGATGTTGAAATCCAATAATTAACAATTTTATCAGTATTTAGCTGATTCCCTTCCGTGTTATAAAACTACAACATTATTTTTTCAAATAAGCCTAAATGTAACCAGAAAATAACAATGCTCTAAAATCGGAAATTAAGGATGCATGAATTCAGAAGAAAATATTATGTCTTGACTTTGACACCTCAGAAGTCTATCTTTTTATAAATCTCATATTTAGGTAATTTGATTTCGCACTATATCCCGCTGTTACCAAGAAGACAAAAAGAGTGAGTTTTTAAGTTGTCTAAAAAAATGAATTGCTCTCTCAGTGATTACAGAAATTGCAATAAATTACAGTTAAATTTGACCTATTTTTACCATGATTTATCGAAGTATAATACTCCCATGTAGATTACAGTATTTGTAAAAAAAACAGTATACACAACTTACAAACTAGTCATCAGCTCACTCCAGGTGAGCCGATGACTAAAAAAATGGATTAAATTG
>CAZOSQ010000468.1:0-2913 GCA_964582245.1 uncultured Bacteroidales bacterium
AGAGTTCCCAATAAATACCGGAACCTATATAGCGAAAACCCTGAAATTCCAGACCCTTCCTTCTATGGTATGATTACTAATATTGATAATAATTTAGAATTCCTGGATAGAAGATTAGAAGAATTAGGAATAAAGGAAAATACCATATTTATTTTTACCACGGATAATGGATCCTCGGCCGGAGCAAAAATTAATGATAAAGGTTATGTTGTTGAAGGTTATAATACAGGAATGAGAGGCCTTAAAGGATCAAAATATGAAGGAGGCCATCGGGTACCTTTATTTATGCGCTGGCCTTCATTTAACAGCACAAAAGGCAAAGACTTAAATACTGTTGCATCATATACAGATATTTTTCCTACACTAGTAGATATATGTGACCTTGAACTTCCTTCAAATGTTGTTTTCGATGGAATAAGTCTGAAAAATTATTTAAATGGCACTGAAGATCAGGAACGGATAATATTTACTGACAATCAAAGATTAAGACATTTAAAAAAGTGGAAGGAATGTGCTGTAATGACTAACCAATGGCGTTTGATTGATGGACAGGAATTATATAACATGAACCTGGATCCAGAGCAAAAAACAAATATTGCAGATAAACATCCTGAAGTAGTAGAAAAATTACAGAACGCCTATGACACCTGGTGGGAATCTGTTACTGAACATGCTCATGAATCCTCCGATATTTACATCGATTTTACCAAGTCATATCCGGTAACACTTAGTAGTCATGATTTGATTACAACTGAAAGACCAGCCTGGAACCAGAATCAGGTAAGGCAACTGCTAGGCGCCAATGGATATTGGTCTTTGTTTTTCCTAAAAAGTGGTGAATATCAGTTTCAATTATTCCGTTGGCCGCCCGAATCAGATTTAGCGTTAAGTGCTTCAGCACCACCGGGAGAAATTGATGAAGCTGGTCAACTGTATGAGAAGGGAGAATCTTTTAAGGTTAGAAAAGCCAAAATAAAAATTGCCGGAATAGAAAAAGAAATGGAGGTGGATGAAGGTCAACAATTTGCATCATTTAAAATAAAGGTGCCTTCAGGCAGCCATCATTTAGAAACGTTTTTATTAAACCAACTGGGTCACGAAATCGGTGCATACTACGTCCGGATAAAATAGGAAAATAAAATAAAAAGAACGATATTAAATAATCAGACAGAGTTTAAATTACATTCCCTTAAAGCCTGTCATCTGATTTCAAACCCGGCGATTTTATCAACAAAATTTAATCTTATTTTATATGAAATCAAAAATATTTTTGGTTCTACTAACATTCGGACTTGCCGGGTGTATGCAACCTTCAACCAATAATGATAAACCTAACATTCTTTTTTTCATCATGGATGATGCCTCAATACATATGAGTGCTTATGGCTATGACTGGTGTAATACCCCGGCATTCGACAGATTAGCAGAGAATGGTATTTTGTTTTCCAACGCCTATACCCCTAATGCAAAATGTGCCCCGTCGAGATCATCTATAATAACAGGCCGCAATTCATGGCAATTGGAAGAGGCTGCCAATCATATAGTTAATTTTCCCGCAAAGTTTAAAACCTTCCCTGAAGTTTTACGAGAAAACGGGTATGTCACGGTTAAAACCGGTAAGGGCTGGGCACCTGGCGATCCGGGGATGAAAGATGGTAAACAAAGACTGCTTATCGGCGAAGATTTTAGCTACATTAAAACACCGACACGGGCTAAATTTATGAGTAATATAGATTATGCCGCGAACTTTGATGCTTTTCTGGATAGTATCGAAGAAGGTCAGCCCTGGTTTTTCTGGTACGGTTCGTTTGAACCCCATCGTGGGTATGAGTATGGTGCCGGACAACGAGTTGGTGGCAAAAAGTTGTCCGATATTGACTCGGTGCCTGCATTTTGGCCCGACAATGAAGTTGTTCGAAATGACATACTTGACTATGCACTTGAAATTGAACATGCTGATATGCACCTTGCCCGGATGATAGAGACATTGGAGGAAAAAGGATTGCTTGAGAATACCATTATTGTAGCGACTTCAGACAATGGCATGCCTTTTCCTCGGGGTAAGGCTATGTCATATGAATATTCCAATCATATGCCAATGGCAGTTATGTGGCCAAAAGGCATAAAAAATCCGGGGCGTACAGTTACCGATATGGTAAGTTTCATTGATTTTGCGCCCACTTTTTTGGAATTGGCCGGAATACCTTTCCAAGAATCAGGCATGCATTCTTCGCCTGGTAAAAGTCTTACCGATATCTTCTATTCTGAAAAGGAAGACCAGGTTAATCGCGAACGGGATGTTGTATTGATTGGAAGAGAGAGACATGATCATAGCCGGCCCAAAAACCAGGGATTTCCTGTCCAGGGTATCGTATCGGACGACTATTTATATTTATACAATTATGATATTTCCCTTTGGCCTGTCGGTAATCCGGAGATTGGGTATTTGGATATTGACGGATCGCCTACCAAAACTGAAATTTTAAGACTTTTCAGGACGGGCGAGAATGATCTCTACTGGAAACTATGCCTGGGTAAACGGGAATCAAATGAAGAATTCTTCAATATAACCAAAGATGCTGAATGTATGAACAATCTTGCTGATAACACGGAATATGCGGAACTTAAACAAAGGATGAAAGCAAGAATGGAAACAATGCTAATAGAGCAGGGAGATCCCCGGATGTTTGGAAATGGAGATGTTTTCAACAGCTATGGTTATTCAAAAGAAAGAGCCTGGAATTACTATGAGCGTTTTATGGCAGGAGAATTTACTATTGAAACTACTGGCTGGGTGAATCCCGGTGATCAGGAAAAAAATATGACAGACACTAATTAGATAAATTAAAGATAATATGTTAACCCACATTGCGAGTTTCGACCCGAAAAAATAAAAAAATCGGTTAATAACCC
>CAZOSQ010000469.1:0-2894 GCA_964582245.1 uncultured Bacteroidales bacterium
CGTTAATAAAGTTCATGTTTCAAATTGGAAAAGCGGGATCTATTTCGTGAGATTTTCTGACGGGAACTTTTTAAATGTAACAAAAAAATTAGCAGTTATTCATTAATGATCCAAGAAGAAATAACAGGGGATAATAATGAAGATGTTGATTTATATGAACATTATCGGTTCGTTGTAGATAAAGGCCAAGGCTTGTTGCGCATTGATAAGTTTCTCGCTCAAAAAATTGAAAACATTTCCAGGACAAAAATAAAAAATGCAGCCGAAGCAGAATGTATCTTGGTGAATGATAAACCGGTTAAATCAAATTACAAAGTAAAACCCCTGGATGTAGTTGCCGTGGTAATGCCACACCCAAGGAGAGAATTACAAGTAATCCCGCAAAATATCCCCATTAATATTTTATACGAAGACGATCAAGTTATCGTGGTTGATAAGGAAGCCGGAATGGTAGTGCATCCTGGTCATGGAAATTATACGGGAACATTGGTAAATGCCTTAACTTATCATTTACAAGATCTTCCCTTATTTCAAACAGGAGAACTACGACCCGGTTTAGTGCATAGGCTGGATAAAAATACTTCCGGGATTATCGTGATAGCAAAGACTGAATACTCCCTAAATCATTTGTCAAAACAGTTTTATGAAAGAACAACAGATAGGCTATATGCTGCATTAGTTTGGGGAAACCTCGCTGAAGAAAAAGGGACAATCGTGGGAAATATTGGGAGAAGCCTAAAAGACAGGATGAAATTTACAGTTTACCAACATGAAACTATAGGTAAACATGCTGTAACTCATTACCGGGTTTTAGAAAAACTAGGTTACGTGAATATGGTAGAATGTAAACTCGAAACTGGAAGAACTCACCAGATTCGTGTACATTTCGAACACATTGGCCATCCTGTTTTCAATGACGAAAGATACGGTGGTGATGCTATTTTAAAAGGTGTCCAATTTAGCAAATATAAGCAGTTTGTTGAGAATTGTTTTAAAATAATGCCTCGTCATGCTTTGCATGCTAAATTATTAGGATTTACACATCCTGTTACAAAAAAAAGAATGTCTTTCGAATCTGAATTGCCCCTTGATATGAAGGCCGTCTTAGAAAAATGGAGAAGGTACATATCTAACAGGAAAGATGAAGAATAAATATTAAAAAACAAGTATTATGAACAAGAAACGTATAGCCATAATAGGTGGAGGATTTTCCTCGGAATTTAATATTTCCTTGAAAAGTGCAGGACAAATCTATGATTATATCGACAAGAATACATTTAACCCCTACTTGGTCATAATTACTAAAGATGAATGGTTCGTTAAATTGGGGGAAACAGGAAAATTTCCCATTGATAAAAATGATTTTAGTTTTATTTATAATGAAAAAAAAATAACTTTTGATTTCGCATATATAACCATACATGGAACACCTGGTGAAAATGGTATCCTCCAGGGTTATTTCGAGTTAATAGATATTCCATACTCGACCTGTGACTTGTTTACTTCAACATTGACTTTCAACAAGCATGCTTGCAAAACTATTTTAGAAAAACAAGGAATAATAACAGCAAAATCGATTCTTCTAACTGAAAAGACAGTTATAAACGAAGATCTAATAATAGAAACCGTTGGTTTACCTTGTTTTGTCAAACCCAATAATTCCGGTTCAAGCTATGGGATTTCAAAAGTTCATTCAAAAGAAGATTTAAGATTAGCCATTGATAAGGCATTTGAAGAAGATTCTGAAAAGCAAGTGATCATTGAAGAGTTTATAAAAGGAACAGAGGTAAGCTGCGGGGTTATTAAAACAAATAAAAAAGAATATCTCTTGCCTATCACTGAAATAGTGAGTAAGAAAGAATTTTTTGACTTGGAGGCTAAATACTCTGCAGGAATGGCAGATGAAATTACCCCGGCAAGGATACCTGGAAACTTACAAAAAAAATTGAATGAGCATTGTTCTCTTATTTACAATTACCTAAACTGCAAAGGTATCGTTCGGATTGATTTTATCATTAAAGATGATGATCCTTATTTTCTCGAAATTAATACCACCCCTGGTATGACAGCCGAAAGCATTATTCCTAAGCAACTATCAGCTGCAGGTTATAACATACCTGGGATTTTCACGGAAATTATTGAATCACAAATAGCTTAAAAGTTGTTTGCCTAAAACCTTACATTATGAAAAATATTTTGCTGCCTCGCTAGGATTCGAACCCAGTCAAACAGAGCCAGAACCTGTTGTGCTACCATTACACCACGAGGCAAAAGAAAATCAAAAGTAGTATATTTTTTTAAATTGTTTCTAATTTTTCATTCCCCAGCAAAAAATATCTTATTTGACGGCCTTCTTTTTACGAACCACTTCGTAAAGATCTAATCTCCTCTCCTTAAGATTTTTCACACTCCCAAATGTATGTAGTTCTTTTAACAAATCAAGATCCACATCAACTATAAGGGTCATTTCTGTATTAGGAGTGGCCTCGGCCTTTATTCCATTGGAAGGAAAAGCAAAATCTGAAGGGGTGAAAACGGCTGATTGGGCATATTGAACATCAAGATTGCTGATTTTTGGAAGGTTTCCTACGCAGCCGGCAATGGCCACGTAACATTCATTCTCTATAGCCCTAGCTTGGGCACACCTTCTTACCCGCATGTAACCATTTTGAGTATCGGTCCAAAATGGAACGAATAATATTTGTAATCCTTGATCTGCCAGTATTCGAGACAATTCCGGAAATTCAACGTCATAGCAAATCAAAATACCTACTTTTCCTGAATCAGTATCATATACCTTAATCTTATTCCCCCCCAACATACCCCAAGAACCT
Organism: uncultured Bacteroidales bacterium; assembly: GCA_964582245.1. GTDB lineage: Bacteria > Bacteroidota > Bacteroidia > Bacteroidales > CAZOSQ01 > CAZOSQ01. The sequence continues at coordinate 2,835 of CAZOSQ010000469.1, forward strand.
TCTTCACTAGGAGTTATGTGTATTTTTTCAAAAGTGTCAAGGGAACCATCCCTGCGACAT
>CAZOSQ010000470.1:0-2894 GCA_964582245.1 uncultured Bacteroidales bacterium
CGGGAGATGTGACATTAATCAGGTAAGCTAAAAGGAGACAACTTAAATATAGTTTTCTTTTAAGCTTCAGATACATTCCTTGGGCATGGTATTTTTTTTCATGAGGTATGAAATAGATTTTGAATTTAAAATTTTTTAAAAAATCTTACCACGTCATTCTCGGCTGAAAAGGCACCTAGTATATTTCATTTTGTCAAATATTTTAATTAATTTTAATTCTAGATAAGCTGCGAAGGAAAATACTATGAAGGGGGTCAAGATTAAAATATTGCTGGTATGTTGTTTACTACAATTTAACAACATGTTCCTGCATTCCCAGGCAGATACGGAATTCTGGTTCGTGGCCCCTGAAATATCTAGTGGTTATGGGGAAAGTCCTATTTATTTAAAATTTGCCAGCCAAAACACACCCAGCACAGTAGTTATAGAAATGCCCCAAAATACATCTTTCACTCCAATAACTTACACTATTCCCGCTAATACAGAGTATATTATCAATTTAACAACTTATCTCTCACAAATTGAAAACAGGTGGAGTAATTCTTTTGGGATTCCCGGGAAAAATAACAAGGGGATACATATTACAGCATCTGCCCCGGTGACTGCTTATTACATAATCCAAGCCTCTGGGAATACTGATTACATTACCCTCAAGGGAAAAAACGCTTTAGGAACTGAATTTTATGCCTCATTCCAGGAAAGGATGTACAATGCCAATGGCGACCGAACTTCATCCGCGGGAATAGACCCTCCCCCTTATTCTGCTGCTGATGTTGTTTTCACTGAAGATGATTCTTACTTGGAAATCGTGGTACCGGTAAATAAATCTGTCTATTATGGTTCATTAGTCCCTCTCAATGCAGGAATTCATACGATAGGCCCCTTTGATCGGGGAGAAACCTTTTCCCTTGTTCCTGCCTTTAATAATTCCAATTTACAGTCTGAAGTATGTAATGGCTGTCCTGCGGGAAAAACTAATGATACCCAATTTGGACGAGCAGCAAAAGATCACCTGAATGGTTTAATTATCAAGGGTAAGGATGCTTTTGGAAATTATAACAAGAATATTGCCGTCACTTTGAAAGATGATGCATTGAAATCCCTCCATGGTGATTGTATTGATCTCGCGGCAGACCAGACCATCCCTACACGATTAATTGGAACTGAATATATAGCCGTGAAAGGATCCACGAATCCCGGAACCCTTAGTAATTGGTACAAACCCTCCTATAACCCGCCAGGAAGCAGTGGTACTGACCCATATTTTTCCGAGACCCTTCATATATTAGCAACCCGTAATAATACTACTATTTACATTGATGGCGCAGTAAAGACAATTTTAAACAACCAAGAAACATTTACCTGGGAGTTAAAAACCAATGAATTTACGCATATTGAAGCCACTGAACCTGTTTATGTCCTTCAAATGACAGGCAAGGATTGTAATTTAAGCCAAGCCATTTTACCACCGGTTAATGAGTGCACCGGTTCCGTGGAAGTCCCATTTACCAGGGCCACAAGCGATTCTTTTTATATCCACCTTGTTGTTCAGAGAGGTGGAGAAGATGACTTTCGCCTGAATGGCAGCATTGTCACCTTGTGGAATGCCTTGGATTTTGATACCATTCCCAATACCAATTGGTCTGCTGCCAAGTTAGGCCCTTTTAGTACAAGCGTTTTCACCCCTGAAAAATATTATTTATTATCAAACGACAGTAACGTGTTTCATGTTGGCTTCCTAAATGGTTCTTCGGGAAGCTCCGGGTTTGGATATTTGTCCGATTTTAATGAAATGAAGGCTGAAGCATTTTTTTCCTGGGGTGTACCCGATAGTATTTTGTTATGTTATGGTGAACAGACCCAAATATTTGCCAAGGGGGGAGCTTCTGTTACATGGAACCCTCCCGCGGGATTGGACGATCCTTACTCCATGAGCCCGAAAGCAAAACCAGTGGAAAGAACCGAATACAAAGCAGTTTTCACGGGCACATGCAACGTGAAAGACTCAATAACGGTGGTCGTGAATGTTGCGCCCGAGGTGGAAGCCAAATTCACGGTCAATGAAGTAGCCCAATGTGCGCCACTAGATTTGATCATTGAAGACAACAGTATCGATGTAACCAAAAGTTACGAATGGATCATAGATGGCAACTATACATACATGAACATGGATCCTACAGCAGGCGCTATAAATTATGACTCTATCCTTTACCACACTTACGACAATGCCAGCGATACCGTGCGGTATGATACCATAAAATTAGTTGCCACCAACTTGAACGAATGCACCGACTCATTATTAAAAACCATTACCATTTGGCCCCGTACCATAGCTAACTTCTCGACTGACCCGGACAGCGGGTGCCACCCATTGACAGTTGGTTTTAACAACTTAAGCCTTTATGCCAATCATTTTAGCTGGAACTTTGGTGACGGGGGAACATCTAATTTAAAAAACCCGGTGCATACCTTCGAGAACTTTTCAGACCATGATACCACCTACGAGATCCATCTTGAAATCAAAAATGACTATTTCTGTAAAGATTATGATTCCGCTGAGATTAAAATGCACCCTTACCGGGAAGTGGATTTCGTGATGGACAAAGAAGAAATTTGCGGACCGGATACCATTGAAATCTTAAACCTTTCCCTGGGATATTATATTGATACAGTTTGGAGCCTAGGACTAGGCAATCCATTAAGCCCTTTAACTGACAGTAACATTTACGTGGCATATGAAAACACGACCACGAATGTCCGCTACGATACCATCGTGCTAGTAATTACCAATGGCTATAACAATGCCTGTCCCGATACGCTTACCCGGGTCTTGAAAGTGAATCCCGAGATTACAGCAGGCTTCACAATAAGTGAAGATACGATCTGTTCCCATG
>CAZOSQ010000471.1:0-2877 GCA_964582245.1 uncultured Bacteroidales bacterium
TGATGAAAATGGTGATCCTCTTGAAATGATTGAATCAACCTCTTTTCTTCTTGATATCAGGTTAGTGGATAATGATAACGATCCATATAGCGATGAACCTCGAACCATCATGGGGTGGTCTTCCGATATTGATATTTTTAACGTTAACCAGGATTCTGACCCGGCAGAAACTTGGCAAGGGTATAATTTAGGTACGGGAATTCTTGGAGGGGAATATGTTGATATTTATCCTCCCGTGATAGAATCCCTTTCACCATTGAATAATGCACAAAATATAGAACTTGAATCCGATTTTGTGGTATATTTCGATGAGCCAGTACAGCCGGGTACCGGTAACATAATTTTGTATAACAGTGCAGGTAGTCCAGTTGAAATATTTAATGTAAAAAATGATGTGGTATTCCAAAATGAAATAGTAAGAATAAATCCATCAGCTAATCTTGAACCAGGTGAAAATTATTATATAATGATTGAAACGGGTGCTTTTTTGGATGCATCTTCTAATGCATTTCTAGGGATTAGTTCGAGCACTGATTGGAATTTTACAACCAAGAATAACAGTAGTATTGTTGCCCCCGAAATTGTTTCACTGGTCCCGGCGGATGATGCAGTAGATGTTAACCTGGATTCTGACCTGGTCATGAATTTTAACAAGGAGATTAAAGCAGGAAGCGGGCATGTCATTTTATATTCAAGCATGAATAATTCCCCGGTTGAAATCTTTGACGTGTCAACCGATATTATCATCCAAGATACCCAGGTAAGGATAAATCCGTCAGCCAATCTTGAACCAGGTAAGGGGTATTATATCATGATTGAACCGGGTGTCATTCTGGATTCATCCTTAAATTCATACACGGGAATAAGTTCAAGTGCTACCTGGAATTTCACAACCAGGAATACTAGCGATAATGTTTTGGAAATTATCTCCTTGGTTCCGCCGGATGGCGCACTGGATATTTCCTTGGATACCGACTTGGAAATTAATTTCAACAAGGAAGTCAAAGCAGGAAGCGGCCGAATTATATTATTTTCCAGTGAGGATGATATACCGTATGAAATTTATTATGCATCAACCGATATCATGATCGATGGATCCCGGGTTATTATTGATGTATCAAGTAATCTTCAACCTGGTAAAAACTATCATGTTTACATAGAGAATGGAGCTTTGCAAGATATGTCTTCTAATTTGTTCCCGGGTTTTGTTTCCAAGGATAAATGGAATTTTACCACGAAAAGTGATTCTAATAAGCTAGATGATGTTCCCCCTGCTATTTCTGTTTTAGTGCCACCGGACAATGGCAAAGGAGTTGATTTGAACACTTACCTGGTAATTAATTTTGACGAAAAGGTGAAGGCAGGAAAGGGAAAAATTATTTTGTATTCTACAGAAGATCATCTCCCTGTTGATATTTTTGATGTATCTACTGATGCTATTGTTATCAACAACCAGGTAATCTTAGAACTTTCCAAGGAACTTGAAGATAATACAGATTATAATGTTTACATGGAAGAAGGTGTTTTTGAAGATTTTTCATCCAACCTTTTCCCGGGTATGACTCTTGTCACCGATTGGAATTTTTCCACCAAGGATAACGTGTTATCTATTGGAAATAACCAGTTTGAAAATGTCATGGTTTATCCCAACCCAACCAAAGATAAGGTTTATCTATCAAACATGCAGGATGTTGAAAAGATAGTAGTTAGGAACATATATGGACAGTTAACAGGTGAAATTTTTATTAATGGTGATGGAAAGAGTATATCTACTTCCAGTTATGAAAAAGGTGTCTACTTGTGGACCTTGATATTTACCAATGGAAAGAATAAAACTGTGAAAGTTGTTAAAAATTGAGATATAAAACTATACAAATCTTTACAGATACAAAAGCGCCCCGAGAAATTAAAGAGGGCGCTTTTTGAATTAATACCTATAACTATGAGACGAAAACTATTTTTTAACTTATTCAGAACCATTTAATTTATCAATTTGAAATGCACGGGCAATACATAAAAAACTTTTACTTTTTTCCCATTTTGTTCGGCCGGTTCCCAATCCGGGGATTGTTCACAAACACGTTTCACTTCATTGTCTAAGGCTTTATCCAATCCCCTTAAAATTTCAATATCTGTTAATTTTCCTTTTTTGTCAATGCAGAATTTCACGAATACTTTCCCTTCAATACCAATTTCAGCTATATGTTTGGGATATTGCACATTTTTATTTACATAAGAATAAAATGCAGTTATTCCACCATCATTGAATGAAGGCTGCTTGGATACCGAGTGAAATGGAACGGGTTCTTCTACCAGTGGTTCATCTTCAATAGGAATAAAAATTTCTTCGCCTTGTTCCACCCAGTCATTTGTCATAGGAACAAATATTTCAGCAGTTTCCTTATTATCTTCGATAATTTCCAGTTCCTCCGGTTCAGGTTCTGGTGGCTTTATTTTCTCTTTTTCTTTTTCAGGCATGGTGATGATAACTTCCTGCTCAAACTCTATTTTTTCATGTCGTTCTGCAACGTTAATTTCTTTTTTTGGGCTTTTCCATTGAAAAGCAATAAAAGCGAAGGATAAAGATAAAATTAAACCTAGTTGAAGAAAAAACACTCTTTTTTTCTCCAGGTCTGCTTTTTTTGATTTTTTTGCTTCCATGATTTTATATTTTAAGTTAAAAACTTTCATACATTAGATGCTTTCTTAAAAAAAATTCCATAAAATAATGGGTATTATTTTTGTTTTACCCTGCAAAAAACATGAAATCAGTTACTTGTGGCTGATATTTTTTTTGAAAAACCTGTTTTATATATAATTTTTCAATGGTACCCGATTAAAAATCGGATAATTTATTTTGCCCTCATGCTCTCTTTC
>CAZOSQ010000472.1:0-2873 GCA_964582245.1 uncultured Bacteroidales bacterium
GAAAAAAGAATCCCTAGATCGGATTTTTTCTTTTTTAAGTTATTAAGACTAGTTCTAATACTTTCTACCTCGGGCGGTAAAGGTATTTTAACAAGTTCGTCACCATAATAGCCATTTACTGCTGATAAAACCGTGGTAGATGTATCAGTTCCTACTTTTAATGCGGTTTTAAGACCCTTTACAATTTCCTCCGTGGATAAACCACTCTCATCTAATTCTTCACAAGAAAACAAGGGCAAGAGAAAAATCGCGATGATTAAATATTGGAAAGTTTTCATAGTTAAAAATTTAGTGAAATCGGTTTCCTATAATACGCAATAATTGTGCCGATTGTTACATCCAACAAAAAACCCGGGAATTATAGCCCCGGGCTTCTAGTGTATTTTTTTCAATTCAAGATTTATTTATCTTTAAAACCAAACATGATAGATACGCATCCGCTGAGTATATCTTCTGCACCATTGCTGGTAACTGGAACTTTAATGAGGATTTTAAGTTGCTGACTTGATTCTAATTTAAAGTCCCAGATGGCACTATAATTATTTGATTTATTGTCATACAAAACTTTCCGGTTGGCATCTACTATTTCAAATTCTAAGTTAGGTAAATTCTCAGAACCGCAAACTGCTATACGGTATTCTTGCTGAGAATAGAATGTCTTGTATAATTCTGCTTCTTCACCCTCTGTCAGAATAGCGGCATGATAGTTGCCATCATGTAAATAAGGAGTTAATTCTACTTTACACATTTTTTTTGCAAATCCTTTACATTGCGCATATGATGAGGAACTATATGAAGCAAGAATGGCGAAGATAAATAATGAAATTTGAAAAATCTTTTTCATAATAGTTATATTTATTTTATAAATTTAGTTCTAATCTCGGAAACTTTAGCATGTAATTCATCAAAGACTTCCCTAGTGATTTTACTTTCAGAATTAGCTTTTATAACTGCAACATTATCACTGCCTTCTACCACTTGTGTTTCAGAGGATGTTATTTCAATTTTATCAAAGATTAATTCAAGAGCATATAGGTCATCTATGATGGATGCTACATTGGTGTTTTCTTTATTTTCTTCCATCAACTTGATTACTATTTCATAAGCAAGTTTTTGATCCACTATTCTTTCAACCAGCCTGTTGTCTTCAAAGGAAGTCATGTTAACAAGTTGTGTTGCAATGTATAATCCTTCTACCCAACCCCCGATTAACATTAAGGAAGATATGGCAGGACGATCATTTTCCAAGAGAAAAGAACTTGATGACATGAATGTTTCGGAAATAATATCCATGATAACTTCCCTATTGTTAATGTTTTCTTCGAGTGTCTTGATGGTGTGGTTATCAATTGCATCAAGTATACCTAAACGATCAGCTAGCTTTTTAGCAGTTGACATGTAATTGATCGTAGTTTGGGTTTGATCAAACAAACTGGCAAAACTAAGATCTGTAATATAAATCCCCAGGTTTAGAGCCATTTGTTTATTGGTGGTATAATTATCTGCATTATCGATAGAATTAAGCAATTCTTCATTATAAGAAGCTCCCGAAGTTTTTATGAGCATTGCTGTTTCCAATGGAGAGGGGAGGGCATAAAAAATTTTCTTGGCCTCGTTAACACTTTCCAGGACATTATCATCGATTAGATCATCAGCGACTTCATCACTTTTGTTCTGCTGTTGGTGGTTACACCCGTTAAAGATAATACCGGCAGCAAAGATGAGAAGGATTGTGGCATGCTTTAACCAGTTTTTCTTTTCTAACATAGGATTATTGTTTTTATTAAATTAATAGTTTGCTGTTTAATCTGATCTTTTATATCAAATATATATAGTAGTAAAAGTAACAATTTTTTTTTAAATACAAAAAGCAGTAAATAATTTACATGTTTTTTTTTATCTCATTTACGATTTTTATTAGCATAAGTTTTAAAAAAAACAATTTTTTATCGTAAAAGACTAAATGTCCCGCTAAAAAGCTCTTTGCCTGATTCTTCACATTTTAATGTGGCATACCACACGTATGTATCAATAGGTTGTTCTTTTCCCTTGTATAATCCATCCCACCCATCATTTTTTTCGGTTGTTTCAAATAATAACTGGCCCCAACGGTTGTAAATAGTGAAAGAAACCAGCTTGCAGTGATCATTGTCCAACCCAGGTCCCCTGGGAAACAATAAATCATTTGTGCCAATGCTGCTAAATGGAGTAAAGGCGTTAGGCACTGTTATCTTGGCAGGAATAAGATCAATTTCAAAATCTTGGCTGATTTCTTCCGTATAGCAATTCGTACTGTCTTGGATCAGGACATGGATCATGGTTTTTTCCATGATTTTCAGGGCAGCGGTATCGCATTCTGGATCTAGGCAGAATATACCTGGATAATGTTCCGAACTCCATGTATATTTATTATTCTCCTGGTCTGAATTGACGAAAAAGGCGATGGTATCCCCAATGGGAAAACGGGAAATATCAGAAATGAGTCCTATGGAATCAGAGGGTAGATACTTGTACATGACTGTTACTTCAGGTTTATCTGGCACGATTACTTTGACAGAATCATGATATTCGCACGTGGACTTGGTGTCTGTTACAGTTAAAGAATAATGGGTTGATTGCAAGGGAGTGGCAACCGGATTATATATAATAGTACTGGTCAAGTAATCTGCAGGCGACCAGGCATATTCGTAAAACGGATCAAATGGAACCGCGGTTAGTTCTACCGGTGTTTCTTTGCAGACTACTGTATCACCGGGAAGATCTACCTTGGGAATCTTGTGGATATTCACGGGCTTGGTGAGGGTGTCTCGGCAGCCATATTCGTCTGCCACGATCAAGGTTACCATGATAGGACCAACGGAAACAGCCTTGTC
>CAZOSQ010000473.1:0-2865 GCA_964582245.1 uncultured Bacteroidales bacterium
CAGGCCTTAAAAGTAGTAGCTGTAAACAGTGAAGAAACCGGACTAAGTTTTATTGAACGTGAACACCTGGAAACGGGTAAAGTAAAATCTGATGGACCAGACTCCGAACCCGGTTATTTATCTCAGAAGATTATTGCAGGAAGTAACATTTCTCTAAAGGCTGCAGGAACTGCCGGAAATCTTCTACAGATCAGTGCTGCAAGTGGGGGGGATACAGTGCCGGGGGCTTCTGGTGGTCACTGGCTTGCTTTTAACTGGTGGAAAAATAACTCTAATATAGGGGTAAATACTCCCCTGTATTTAGGGGCTTTGGATCTTGGCCCGGATCACCCTGTGGACTCTACCCGCACAGGTGCCGGAATTCATAACGGGGGGATTTGTCCCGGAATATCCCCATGTAACGGGGCAATAAGAGCTTTCACCCTTTCCATAGGTTCCGCTTGTACTAAAAATAATGAAAGTATATCTGGTGATTTTGGATATGCAGGAATTGCCCTTTATAGAAATGGATTTACTTCCAGGGAGCTTTTAGGATATGGTATTATTCAAATTCCTAAAGCAAAAATCGGAACAAATGGAAATTTAGCAGTTCCTGGGCTTATTGTCGGAGTGGTAAACACTTTGAACATTCCTGTATATGCAGGGGATTTTATAGGGGCGGAACTCTTGCATCCTGAAGGTACTAACGCTGTATATTCAGATATTGAAGGCACTCACTATGCCTGGAAAACTCCTGAAAATGGAGATATAAATATAAACCAGGCTGTAGCGGGTTTTGCTTCAGTTGCTTTAATGATTCAAATAATTTAATCTACTAGAGTATATCTATTCACTTTTTTCAAAGGGGTAAATTATGGGCGTGGAAGATACCGTTATTGCTATTATCAAGGATACCGGGGAACAGGTAATCCCCCAAATTGCAACGGCTGTTTTTGGTGCCTTGACTGCCATTTTGGGTATTGTTTTTGGAAGGTTCACCAAAAAAACCGGGAAGTAAAAAAATGAAGCCTGAACTTGTTTTTTCTGTAATTTCAAAAGGATCTATTATTCCACCCGAAGCCGAAAAGGTAATAGGTTCTAATAGGGAGCTTTGCAGGAAAAACAATACAGGCTTTGTTTTGTTTACCCCTGAAAATAATTTACGAATTCCCCCGGCTTTTTTTGTAGATCATTACAGGAATGATATTGCTTCTATTATACCCTATTCTCTTTATTTAGATTGGGATTGCCTTCTGAAAGAAATACCCGATTTTGAAAATCCTGATATTGCCCGATTTGGTCAAAATGGGAACGGTACAATAGATGCTTTTATTTTTTGGTCAGGTAATTGTGAGTATGTAAGAGATTTACAGAGAAGAACAAAGGGTAAAGAATGGATATACGGAATTTTTTACCGTGAACTGAACCGTGATAAAGATATACTCCAAATTTTTCCCCCTGAACTTTATCAACATAATTGCCTTGGAAGGGGTAGAACATGAAACTTGATTTTTTAGATAATATAGTGGATGATTCAACAAAAGCTAATATTATAGCGGAAGTATTAGGGGAAATTTACGGTGAAACCCCTTCAGTAATTCCTTATCCAGATTATTATTCTATTCAATGGACCGAAAGCCAACAGGAAAAAATTATTCCTATTATTGAAAGTCAGTTAAAGGCTGGAATAGATAAAGCCAGTGCAGGAAAGGCTGGAAAAATTCGCATAGATTATATGCCGATTGTGAAGAAAATGACTATAAAAAAGGTTCTTCCTTCTGCCCTGGGTTTAGTAGGTTTAGGATTTTTAGGGGGAAAGCTACTATGAAAAAGATTCTGGAATTATTAAAATATTTTTTCAGACTTTTCATAGAAAATTTTCGGCCTGCAGATAAGAAAAAGGATTCTGAAAAAATGGAAAGTAAAGAAGATTTAATTAAAAAAGTAGCTTCTCGGTTGAATATCAAAAATTGGAAGTGGTTATATAATCTTATCAATTTTGAAACTGCCGGAACCTTCAGCCCTACTATAAAAAATCCTTACAGCTCTGCAAGGGGATTGATTCAGTTTATAGATTCAACAGCCCAGGATATGGGTTTTAAAGATTCTTTACATTTAGTAAATACATACCCTGATTTTAAAAGTCAACTAGAAGGCCCTGTATATGAATACTTAAAAGACCGGGGGCCTTATCCTACTGAACAGAGTTTGTATATGGCTGTTTTTAGTCCCTATTATCAGAAATTACCTTCTTACACGGAGTTTCCTTTACACGTACAAAAAGTAAATCCTGGAATAAAGACCGTAAAGGATTATGTTAATAAAGTAAACAATCAGAAAGGAGCTTTGAAAACCGATACGGGAATTTTACTTTTTGCTGTAATTATGGGAACTGGTTATTTAATGTTTTCCTAAACAAAAGGAGTGCTTTTAATGGGTGATGAAAATTTACAGGAAATTGAAGAACTAGGGGAAGGTTATATAGAGCCTACCTTTTCGGAAAAACTTTCAGACTGGCTTTCAAGAACTAATGTAGAAAACTTGGAACCAAAACTGTATGTTTACAAGTTTGAAGGAAACGGGGCGGAAAAATCCCTTTGCGGAAAATATGAGGGAAACGAAATTCCTGATGAACACGAAATTGGTTTAGAACATGGAAGTGGTAAATATCTATGTATTGCCCATATTCCCAAAGGTGACAAGCGGCCGCGTTCTTCTAATGCCTGGCGTTTTAGAATTTCAGCCAGGTATGATGAACTAAGAAAACAGAAGCTAATTGAAAAAAATCAGCTTTCAGGTTCACCCTTTCCTGTATATCCCCCTACAAGGGCAGGAGAAACCGTACAGCAGCCCCAAACAGCTACGGACAATATAAAGCAGCTTGCA
>CAZOSQ010000474.1:0-2862 GCA_964582245.1 uncultured Bacteroidales bacterium
TATGCCCCAGTATGTGGGAAGCTAATTCCCTGGCTTCTGATCTGTTCATTTTTTTACCTGGCTATAGTTTTTTTGGGTTATCAAAATTGAGTTTTGCTTGGCGTAAATGGCGGGTTATCACTCCGGCTTCGCCTCCGTGATTTAGAGCGGGATTCATTTTGGTGTCATACGCTAAACTTTTATCCCGCTCTAACCACCCGCCATAAGAATGGGACATTTCTATCCCATTCTTATTTCAAGTTTGTATTACGTTTTTTTGTCTGGCCACATATGTTGCTGCTCGCAAAAAGCCCTTTAAGTTTCTTGCTTAGTCCCCTTGGCTCATCCATGTGTTTTTCTAAAAAAGCCGATAGTTCCAAGACCACATCCCTCATCAGGGCAAGTTCATTTTTCAAATCTGAAATTTCTCTTCTCAAGTCCTTATGAGAATTGCTTAACCTAATAATTTTCTGGGCTGACCACTTACTATTTTGATTGTGGATGTTTTGAAATTGTTTGGAAAGCTTAACAGCCATCTGCTCCATTGATGTTTCTCTTTTCAACCTTTCTACAACAATCTCTGTAAAAGACATATTCTTACATTTATTTCTTTCCTGTTCGAGCCGCTCAAGGAGATCAACAGGAAACCTAATGGTCTTTGATTTTGTTACACTCATAAGGCTTACAACTAAATTAAATACTGTAAATATCTATATTATTAAACAATTCCTCTAATTAAATCAAACTCTTTAGAATACTCTTTTTCAAGCTCCCAAATTTTCTTTCTTAATTCCAAAAGATTAGCATGTTTATTTTTAATATCAGCAACCTTATCCTCTTCAAGGAGTGGAATCGGCAAGCTTTTCAAATCGTCAATTTTAAGTTGACCTAATGTACTACCAGTAACTCTTGTAGCAATAATTTCCTGGACTTCATCTGATAAAAGCTGGTAAAATAAAACAACGGGGTCATAAATACGTCTTATCGCTCTGACAACCTGAAAACTCTGACTTGGTATCCATTTCTCCTCGCCCATCTCAGGAACAAGTGCCAATTTTCCAATACCGCCTTTTACTGTCATTAAGATATCATTTGGCCTCAGGATTAGTTCTTTTTGCTTTGGGGATAATTTTCTATGGCTCAATAATTTTTTTTCTGGTCTTTGCAAGACATTTCCAACACCAATATCTTTTACACTAGCCTCATAAAAAATAAGCTCGCTATCATCGACATTGTTTTCATCCTCAATTTCAACTGCATCAAACAATGGATTTCCCCGTAATAGATGAGTTATCTTTCCAAGTTCCTCGAATTCTTCATCGCTGTCTAAATAATTTTGCAGTGCAAGATGTCTTCTTGGGCTGAAATCTACATTATCAAAAACTTCTTCAGGATCTCCAGCAGGAATTCTTAGCAAATGCCTGCTTCTATTAACATCCAACTCTTTCAATAATTTTCTCCAATTAATGACTGGAGCTTTAGAATCATTGTTCGTGTATTCATGAAAACCTTCTGAGGAATCCAGCATTAAAATATCCTGATCATCATTCCTGTTGCGATCAAGAACCAGCAATGAATACTGTAACCTTGTTCCAGGTATGGTCTGTTCAGGTAGCTCGATGACCATGTCCAGTAAATTTTTCTTTAAAATATATTCTTTAAAATATCTTTCAGCAACTCCTGTACTAGTCAGAAATCCCTGACTGACAATGGCTACAACTCGATCAGGGTTCATACGCAAAGTATGCACTAAACCGATCAAAGTATTATTTGAGCTTGAAAACTTTGAGCCGTTGAACTCAAAATCTAACTTAGGATGCCTTTCCTGAAAAAAGTAGCAAAGTGCCGTATCATACTTAGTTTTAGGTTCTTTTAATTTAAATGGATCGATGATCTGAACATTTAAATTGTTAAATAAATCGATAACATTCTTTGTTTTGGGCTGATCCTTCATTGTTAAATACACTTCCTCAACGAAACTTGTGGAGGCTGTGGACAGTTGATGTGATGAAACATACGGACAATATATACGTTTTGAATCATTCTTGGATAAAGACAACATAAGCCAGACAACTTCAGGTGGCAGCTGTGCACCATAAGGTTTGCCGATACTTACATTTAGATCATAAATAAGCTGAGTCCAAAACACACCAATCTCTCTTGAAAGATTATTTTCCGTAAACCAGTCACGAAGTTCCTCACAAACTTTCTTTACTGAAAGGTCTTCCCCGGACAGATCATTACCCAAAAAAGAATCTGCGATAACCCCTCTTAGGCGATCCTTACTCACGCCTAGTTCAAGTAATTTTCCAGCATACTCTACACCCTTACTTGACAAGCTTTTGATCTTTTCCTCGTCAAAATCTTCCATCTTATTAAACATTTCTACCTCCATGTTTTCTTGTTAACCAATAAACATATCTTGACCACATGTCAATATAATAATCAAGTAAATTTAAAATAGTCACATTTTAAATATATACCCTGAAATTTTTAAAAGGCTATTGTGTTTGTTTTGTAACTACATTTTTTTAAAAACATTATTAATATATAAAAAAATCTGTTGACATTTATTTAAACAATGTTATATTATATTACTCAGCTTACGAAAAAAGGACATTTTACTTAAAAACTACTCACTAATCAAAAAAAAGGAGGGCACATGGAGAACAATTAATCTAAGGAAAATAAATTTCGGCTGGTGACTTGAATTTTACCAACAATTTAAAAAAGGAGAATTTTTATGAAGGGAAACGAAAACGGTGCTAAAGGAATTTTTACCCTGAAGCAAACAGGTGAAAGGAAAGACCGTCCTGATCACAACACATTGAAGGCACTGCCGCAAGGCACTGGAATCCTGTCAATAGCAATAAACCATAACAA
>CAZOSQ010000475.1:0-2852 GCA_964582245.1 uncultured Bacteroidales bacterium
TATTTTACCGGTTATATAGGTATTATGAACAAAACGAACTCCATCATTTCTTCTGTTAGTTCCGCTTAATTTCATTATACGACTGTTATCGCCTCTATTCCAGAATAGATTATGGTCGATTTGCAGAGGATTCCCGTTTTCTGTAGTGGTGATTGCCAACATATCATTGCTACCCCTGCCTAAAATAAGATTATGATGAAATCGCATACTGATCGTAGCTTCCACACCATCAAACTCCAGATTATTGTCTATGGCTTGTTGCCATACATTATATGCAACATCCGACAAAAGATCGGGAACATGGGGGAAATCCTTATGTCGACCCCGGGGTTGAAACAAGTCATAACCTTCATAGACATAGTTTCGGTGGAAAGTAAGTCCTGTTCCGTTAAATTTTACCGGTATGACATAGGTATTATGATACCACATATGTAAAGTGTGATTAGTATTCCCCCCAAAGCTTACCAATTCTCCACCATCAAATTCGCAGTTCATAACAGTAAGATTGGTACATTCATAACCTGTATTTATTCCAAACTGAAAGCCACTAAAATAACAATCCCTGATAGTTACATATTTTGAATTATTTACTTCAATGCCGACAGTTGGAGCAAGATGAATGCGAAATCCTTCAATAATTACCGAATCAGAATTCACATCAATAATGATTCCGCATATTTTAGGAAAATCTATCTTCTTTAGTTCTGCCGGATTCTCCGATGTGCCTGCATACCATAATTTGACCGGATGAACGGGCGGATTATTTGATATTGTAACAATTTCTTGTTGATTCCAATACTCCCCCAGATCTTTCTGCACCAATGTAGTGCCGTCCAAATCAGAGCTATTAAAATCAATTGACAGAAAATTTGGATTTCTTGAATCATTCAACTTTAACCAAAGTTTATTTTCACTTGAGTCATGCGCAAAATAAATGGGTGGATTGGTGTATTTTTTCCGGCTTTCCTGCCATCCCTTGCTCCAGAATGGACCACATAGTTGGTTATCAAATCCTTCTTTGTTTCGATAATCAAAAGCATGTACTCCTTCAACCAATAACCAATGTACGGGCCAGTCAACACTATCCATTTTCCACTTCTTGCTTCCGGGAGAGGATTCAGTCCAGTTTTGCGGGCCTGCATGCTTATTGGTAATGATTGCCTCACCACCATTTGCAGCTCTCAATATAATGGATTTGTTTATATTTATACGCTCATGATAAATCCCATCATGAACCGTAATGGTATCCCCCTCTGAAGCCTGATCAATGGCATCTTGAATTTTTTGTCCCTGAAATACCTCGATGTTTTTATTCGATTTAAGATGAACAGATGGTTGATCCACTTTAAATGACAAATTTCCAAAAATGGAACTTACCAACGCAAAAAATATAATATAGTTCATTATAATTCTTTTAACATTTGAATTTCTGTTTAAGTATTTCTTGAAATAATTTCTATAAAAAAATTGTTGTAAACATAATTAAGTCGTAAATATCTCTTGCTTGTTCTCCTTCCGGGGGTACAAATCTCCTGTTTATTCTTCCTGACCTTTATAAATCAGCGTCCAGCCATCCACCAGGTATTCGTTTTTATAACCACAGCTAAAATACATGGGATTGCTAACCCCCCGGGTAGTAGTGGTCATTGGATTCTCATACCTTTGCGTATCGGTAATGTTTAGCAATTCGTTGTTTTCCACATCTGCCGTACCGCTTATATCATTTCTGAACAATGGTCGGGAAATACCTTCACAATGGATGATGTTGTTTTTTACCGCAATGGTTTCAAAATCAGATTTTGCCAGAAAATCAACCAGTCCTGTTTTCATGTTTGTAATGGTTTTATTAACCTTCACATTATTGTTGTGGATATAGACGTGTTCATATTTGCTATCCCTGCTCCAGAACAGGCCCCTGCCCGGGTTCATCACCTGGTTATTTCGTATGGTAATATGTTTGATATTACTGCTACTGTGGTCGGTATACAAATGACCACCGTCATCTGTGACCGGAAAATCGAAATAATTATTTTCAACAATCAGGTATGATCTTGGCCCTTCAATGGAATAGGACTTGGTCATGTAATTATGGTGTATCCAAAATGAATATCCACCGGTAAGGTCTGGGCCTCCGGTTCCGCCTCTTGGAATGGATATAACTCCGTTAAAATAATTATGATCAATCTCTATAAAGCGGTTATCGGAATGCATATACTCCATTGAAAAACCGTTAAAATTAAGATTTACAGTATTATGGTGAATCCGGACATAATTACTCCCCCTGGCTTTAAACCCAACGAATTTGTTATTATTATCGGGGCTTGAGGTGATTTTATTGTTATAAAATTCCCCGTTGGACGTACGGTTGCTAAAAATAGCAGCTCCCATCCAACGCACGTTTCCACCGGCATCATGAAAATGGCAGTCATGCACCCTGAATCCGGTAATATCGTAGGTAAGGATGCTTGACCAGACAAAATTATGAATCTTCAGGTCAGAGAATTCAAGGTCATTACATTTGCTTGCGAAAATAGCCCCATGAAGCTTTTCTCCTGTCAGAGTCATGTTAAGGATCTTTACGTCATCGCTGTTTTCAATTTTAAACAAATAAGGTTTCGTGTTGGCCCTGGACCTGTCGGTTTCATGAGCCGGCAAACCTTCCAGTCCGGGTTCCCAACCAGCTGCTGCCTTTATCACCGTCATACCTGTACCCGATCCGTTTATTCGCATCCCTTTCTTTGGCAATAGTTGCTGAGATGCTTCCAGTTCATAAACCCCGGGAAAGACTTTGATCAAATCTCCTTCGGTTCCGTTATTCACCGCGTTTACAAGTTCTTTGACATTTTTCACCC
>CAZOSQ010000476.1:0-2850 GCA_964582245.1 uncultured Bacteroidales bacterium
ATCTGTTTAAAATTTTTTTGGAAAGTAATAATTTTTTCTTTTAATAATTAAATAGAAACCATTTTCGGAAAGTTACATATCCTTTTTATGTAAATATTAGAATAGCAGAAAATAACATCCTTATATCTGCGGTAATTATTAACTTAATACCTTTTGCCATGAAATTTTTAAATAACTTGAAAATCAGTTTAAGATTAAACTTGATCTTAAATACCTTGATGGTAGCAATTATATTCAGCTTGGGTTTCTTTATTTATCAACAAGAGAAAAAAAGAATTTTAAATGACATGGATTCTAGGATGGAAAACCAGGTAAATGACCTGGTAACCTTGGTTGAAACTTATATAAAGCAAAACCAGGAACAAGTAAATGTTTCATTAAAAATGGCTAATGAGATCATGCAAAATTTTGGTGAGATACATGTTTCATTGGATGAATTCACCGAATTTAATGCTATAAATCAAGAAACTAAGGAGGTGCATCCTGTTAGATTAAAAAATTGGAAAATTGGTGGTAAAATAGTTCAACATAACTTTGATTTGGTAGACAAGCTTCAAACTGTATCAAATGCTACATCAACTATTTTCCAGAAGATAGACCAGGGATACCTTCGGATTTCAACCAATGTTTTAAAATTAGATGGTTCTAGAGCGGTAGGTACTTTTATACCCAACTCTTCCCCAGTTATTCAAACCATAGAAAGGGGAGAAACCTTCAGGGGAAGGGCATACGTGGTGAACGATTGGTACTTGACAGCTTATAAACCCATCTTTATAGATGGGAAAGTTCAAGGGATTTTATATGTTGGTGTTCCCGAAAAAGATCTCTCCGATTTAAGGGAAATATTCAGCAACAAAAAATTTCTTGATACGGGGTATCCTTTTATCGTAGATAAGAATGGAAAAATGATTATTCATCCAAAAAAAGAAGGAGAAATATTTTCTGATAGCGAGTTTTTCATTAAAATAATTGAATCAGGCGAAAATCAAGGGAAAGCCTTCTATTTTTGGGAAAACAGCAAGAAAATCGAGTATTTCAAGTACTTTGAACCAATAGAATCTTATGTGGTCGTATCACTATACGAGAAAGAATTATTGGAAAATATCCGTCAAACCCGGAATATAATTTTTGCAGCTATCCTTTTGAGCATCTTGATTTTCTTGGTTGTTAATTTATGGATAAGTAACATGATAGTCAAGGGATTAAAAAAAGGTGTCGAATTTGCTAAAAGAATATCAACAGGTGATCTTACAGGTAAACTGGATATTGAACAGGAAGACGAAGTTGGAGAATTGTCGGGTGCACTGAATAAAATGGTAGTGAAACTGAGGGATATGATTGAAAAAATTACAGGAGGGGCCGAATATATTGCTGTTGCCAGTAGGCATATTAGTTCAGGCTCCCAGCAATTATCCCGGGGAGCCACGGAACAAGCTTCATCCGCGGAGGAAATATCCTCTTCAATGGAAGAAATGGCTGCCAATATACAACAGAACGCGGATAATTCTTCCGTAACAGAAAAGATCTCTGTCAAAGCTTTGAAAGAAGTGGAACGAATGCATGAAATGGAGTGGAAAAAGTTTAGCCTTTGTGAAAGAGATTTCACAAAAAATAACCATCATAAATGATATCGCTTTCCAAACCAATTTATTGGCTTTAAATGCCGCGGTAGAAGCTGCTAGGGCAGGGGATCATGGGAGAGGATTTGCCGTGGTTGCCGCGGAAGTACGAAAATTGGCTGAAAGAAGTAAAAAGGCTGCTGATGAGATTGTTAGTATTTCAAGTTCCGGATTAAAAATTACCGGGGAAACAGCTTCTATCTTGGAAGAAATTTTGCCTGATATCCAAAAGACAACTAAAATGGTGCAAGAAATAAACAGTTCTTCGATGGAACAGAATTCAGGGGCGAATCAAATTAACAATGCTATACAACAATTTAACCAGGTCATTCAACAAAATGTAGCTTCTTCGGAGGAGATGTCTACCAGTGCTGAAGAGATGAGTGCTTTTGCCGAAAAAATGAAAAATCTTGTATTAGAGTTTAACGTTGGTAAAGTGGAGGAGAAAAAAGCAAAAATGGAAGAAAAGAAAATCATTTCTAGTGAAATAAAACAAAATAGTAATAACGACAAATCATTATTTACCAGGGAAAAAGGAGTCGAGTTAGATTTAAATGAAGTGAAACGAAGCAATGACGATAATTTTGAAGTTTACGAGTAACTACTTAAAATATTTAATCATAATAAAAAGCTGTTTCCTGTAAGAAAACAGCTTTTTTAACTTAAGATATCCAGGTATTATACTACTTCAGCTTCTGTTTCAATAAGATTTCTAAATCTTCTTATATCTCTTCTAACTTGTTGTTTAAAAATCGGGTTTAAAACAGTAGTTATTTTTTGTCCTAGATCACCGGTTTTTGGAAGGTACGCAATTAAAACGGTCATTTTTGTTCCTTCCGGTACCTCCTGGAACTCCACTTTTCCATTGTTTTCAATATCAGAATTGGGTAAAGAATTCCATGATATCCGATGGGCTTCAGCTTCATATTTTATTTCAGCTTCCCAACTTGCTTGAACACCTCCAATATCAGCAGTCCATTTGCTGACCTTGTCATTTACCTGTTCAACTTTCCGTATATGTTTTAGAATATTCGGCAGGTTTTCCAGGTTTCGCCAGTACTTGTAAACTGTTTCCGGGTCTTTATCTATTGTTACTGATTGCCTAATAAAAAAATGTCTTTTTCTTGTTCCGGGTTGTTCCTTGTACAATGGATTTATCCCGGTAGCTCCTAGAAAAGTTAAAGAGCCTCCTGTAATACTAAGTAGGAAACCACACAAGGTTTTCCTTCTC
>CAZOSQ010000477.1:0-2845 GCA_964582245.1 uncultured Bacteroidales bacterium
AAACATCTTTGGTAAATAAGTGAAAAAGTGAACAGTTAGAAATTAGAAGTATTAAAAAAAAAAATATTTTTTAGATTCAAAAATAAATTAAAATTTCATTTAAAAAATAACAAAGGTAAGATTTTGATAAAAAAAGAAGGATTCCCCACCACAGGGTTTGTGGCAAGGGGGTTTCAGGGGTTTTCGAAGGTTGTTGGTCCGAAAAAAAGTCGGTGTAAACTGATAGAAAATCCCTATCTAGTCCAAGTCTTCTATAAGAAAAAAAAATTGGTTCAAGTGTTTTTCACTTAGACCTTCCACGTTTTTTTGGCAATAGGATATTTTGGAGGCACCTGCCACCTTCATAGTCCGGGTCTTTTTTTTCAAAAAGCAATATACCTTCAAACAATAAAAAAAAAGGCAAAACTTTACGTTCTGCCTTTTCATGATTATTATATTAATTTTTAAAATTAGATATTCTCTTGTTCAAAAAATTCATTGGCATTTTCTCTAAAGTTTTCTAATTGTTGTTCCATTTGGGAACGCATCCCATCCCACTCATTTTCACCAATACCTTGAACTTCATTGACCATTTCTTGCAAATCTTCTTTGGAAGCCTCCAAGCTATCTAATTCGGTGATTTTATCCTCGGGAAGCTGGGCCTGGGATTGATATTCATCCACTTTTCCTTCGAACTTATCGATGGTTTCTTCGGCTGTCTGCAACAACTGTTCATTATTTAATTCCCCGTAATTTTGGTCTTCAAATAATTTTCCTTCTTGTTGCTGAGACTCTTCTCCATACATCTGCTCTTCTTGCTGTTCTTGCTCATCATATACTTCCCCGGTTTGATCTGTCCCTGTATCTTGACAGGCGGTGAATCCTGTTAACATTCCAGCAACAATTCCATATCCTATTAACTTCCTTATTTTCATAATTTAATTATTTAGGTTTAATACAAATATTTATTATTCAATTTAATTATTTAAATCTACCATGGTTTAAAAGAAAAATGTTGCCAAAAAATGTATTTAAATTTTAAAAGAGGATAAATCAGGTTTATTTATCATTAATACAGGTTGTTACATTTTTTGCCAAGGGAAATTATCGTGATAAATAAAATGGAAAATTTTTCACCCCGTGTGTAGATGTTCCCCGAATTTTTAAAGGATTAAGTAGAGAATCCCTTGAATTAGTATGATGGAAAGAATTACAGGGTAATTAAAAGTGATGTTATAAAAAAAACCTGCTTGTTTTTTTAAGACAGCAGGTTTTTTTCCTTTTTTAAAAGAAAATCATGCAAGAGTAAATTTCTCTTCATTTTCATGAACATATTCAAAAGATTCTTTCTTTTGTGCCAAGGACATTTTTTCAAATACCTCGGAAATTATTTCCCCATGGGAATCAAAAAAGTTTTCATTGAGCCAAATGTACAATTGAAACGCTTCGTTGTCATCCAACCATTTTAATGATTTAAATATCTCTTTTTTGAAATATTCCTCGTTGTCCCTAAGATTACTTATGACAAGTTGCTGGTGTTCCAATAATGAATTTAGTGCATACATAATTTTACTCGTTTATCTTTTGGTTTTTTACTTTTAATATTTTTTTGGTTTAATCACCACGTTCTTGATTTAAGACAATCTATGTACCAAATTGATCAAAAATATAGTAGTCTTTACCTTTTTATAAAAGGTGTTTCAATATCAAGTAAATAATTTTCAACAGGAATTTACTGGTGAAATACACGGGAAAATGGTTGGGGATTTTTATTCCCGGGTGACCATTCTTTTCCACGGTAAAAAAATCCACGGAATTTTGAAGATATATATTAAATGGTTTATTATTAAGTATATAAAAGTTTGAATTATTTTTATTGACCCGATGGATTGCTAATTGAATGAATAATTAAAAAAAGAATTTTTATAAGAAAAACATCCTCTTGAAAGAAAGATGTTTTCATTAAAAATATAGTACATGAATCTCCCTTAGGTTCATCATAATTAAAATTAAATTTTTACACGATGAGGAAAATGATTATCCCGATAAATTTTTCTAAGAAGAGCTTGGAAAATGTTTATTTTGGTGTAGGGTTGGCCAAAGATTTAGGATATACTAAAGTTGAACTGGTAAACGTGATTGATGTATACAGTTATAACATTAATGCTGATTTAACTTATGCCAGTGCCAATACAACCGCGATGAGCGGGGCAAATGCGCAATTTTATCAAAAAGCCGTGGAGGCTAGAAAAAATTACGTGAATGGCATTATTTCCACTTTCCTCGGGAAAATAAGAATGAAATATGATATACCGGTCGATTTTATCCTGGAGGAAGGTATAGTAACTGATTTTTTAATTGAATTATCCCAAGAGGAAACCTCCGGGATGATGTTATTGAACAAGAATGACAAATTACAGGATACTTCTATTTCTATGATTAATAGAATAGTTAGAAAAGCTAACTGTCCAATCATGGTTATTAATGAAGGATATAATTACTCATCTTTTCAAAATATACTTTATGCCACTGATTTTCGAGAAGATGATTTAAATGCCATTCAGCTCCTGGAAGAAATTATTAAAACTTTCGATTCTAATCTTGAAATTACACATGTTTCAGACCATGTAGAATTCGAGGATAAATTACATGAAGCGGGCATGGCCAAATTAATGAAAGAGAGAACAGGTTATAGGAAAATTGATGTCCAGGTAGCAGAAAAGAAAAAAAATGTAGCGGATACATTAAATGGATACGCCGTTGAAAAGAAAAAAGATTTAATTGTATTGTTAAGGGAAAATCATGGTTTGTTCAAAGAATTATTTGGCACTGATCATACCAAACAAATTATAAAAACATCAGGGTT
>CAZOSQ010000478.1:0-2843 GCA_964582245.1 uncultured Bacteroidales bacterium
TTTCCCATGTTCTTAAATTGGATGAAAAGCCTAATATCCATACCCGGGTTTGCCAGGATGTATTTTTCGATAGCTTCCAAGGTGTTGTCGCTGGAACAGTCATTGACAATGATGATTTCTTTTTTTATATCATGGATTAATTCCACCTTTTTAATCCTGTCTAGGATTAGGTGAATGGTTTTTTCCTCGTTATAAGCCGGGATAACAATACTGAGTTTCCTAATCATGTAAATGTCTATGCTATATTGGGACAAATATAATTATTAATTTTTATTATCATTCCATGCATGAAAATTACCCTATCATTTATTTGGCATAAAAAAGGAATTTACTTTATAACCACTTTTCCTAGAATTGGAAGTAAATAAATGGTTGAAGACCCGCGGCTTGCATCTGTATTATTATAAAAATAATGATCAAGGTAATAATTGCTTTGCCGACCATCGGGGTGCGGATAAACAACCCCCTACTTTCTTCTTTAAAAGAAGAGGGGAGCCAGTGAGCCACGTAACCGATGATCATAAGTAAAAATACTTGCCAATAGGTAACCATGATACTTGGAGCCACTGTAAAATCAAGGTCTGTTACTATTTGGTTCATCAATCCTTTTGCTTTATCCATATTTTCTGCCCTAAAGAAAATCCTGGTGAAGGTGATAAAATTGAAAGTTAAAAGTATTTTCCAAAACCTGGTCAAGTGAGTATTTGAATTTTCATAGGGGCTTATATTTCTCCAAAGTTTATAAACGATCAATCCAAGCCCATTCAAACCTCCCCAAATTATAAATTTAGCGCTGGCTCCATGCCATAAACCACCCAAGAGCATAGTAATCATTAAGTTGGTGTCTGTTATAACATTTTTCTTAATCTTTGGGAAAAGTACAACCAGCAACCACATGAGAAGGGTAAAACTAAGGGTTACCGTAGAAAACCAGTCACTTGCACCTATATAAAAAATTTGTCCGAGTATAGTAAGCATGCCTAATAGGATTAAAATCCACTTCTTATATACCATGGAAAGGATTACGAAAAGTAAGGCCGCGATTAAAAAGATTATGTTGATCAAATTCCATTCCGGCAAAAGTACGATACCGGATACAATGATTACAATTATTACGAAAGATACGACTGAAAGAGATCTATTACCCCCCAAGGGTATGTATAGGTAATCCTTTAACCATGAAGATAATGACATGTGCCACCTTTTCCAAAATTCCCCCACGTTTAAAGCTTTATAGGGTGAGTTAAAATTTTTCGGTAGCCTGAAACCCATTAATAGTGCAACTCCTATGGCAATATCGGTATACCCTGAGAAATCAAGATAAACTTGTAATGAATAGCCGAATAGGGCTACTAGGTTTGAAAATCCATCGAACATCCAGGGGTTGGCAAAAACCCTGTCAATAAAATTTACGGCTATATAATCTCCAATAACCATTTTTTTTACCAGCCCCACGAGAATTAAATATAAAGCCCAACCAAATTCTTGCTTGGTAACATTATAAGGTTGGTACAGTTGAGGTATAAACTCTGATGCCCTTACAATAGGTCCGGCAACCAACTGGGGGAAATAAGAAACGTAAAAACCAAAATCAAAAACATTTCTAACGGCCATGCATTTTCCTCTATATACATCCACCGTGTAGCTTATGGTTTGAAACGTGAAAAATGATATTCCAACGGGTAAGATTATTCGATCTACATCAAAATAATCTGGCGTGAAAGCATTGGCCCAATAAGCTAAATAATTGAAAACTTCATTGCTCGAGAGGAAAAGTTGATTGTAGGAGTCAACGAAAAAATAAGCATATTTGAAATAACAAAGAACTGTTAAGTTAATCACCACGCTTAAAATTAAAAGGATCTTTTTCGCTTGTTGTTTCTTAGCATGAAAAATTCCTAGCCCGATAGAGTAATCGGTTAATGTTGAGAATATTAGAAGCAGGAAGAATAAACCACTAGTTTTGTAGTAAAAAAAGATACTTATAAGGAACAGGTAAATATTACGTGTGGATTTCCGCTTGTAGAAGATAGAATAAAGTAACATTGCCACGACGAAAAATCCCCAGAAATAGAACCTGGTGAAGATCATTGGAGCATCTTCAAAATAGTAAAAAATATTTTCTAATAATTCGATTATCTTTTCTATGGTTATCAATTTAAAAAATTAGACAATACTCTTATTTTTACAGGGTTAATTCTTTTCTTTCAATTTGTGGGTTGAAATCTCCTTTTTATAATTTTGCAAGTCAATATAGTCTTCAAAACTTTTTAGAAATGCATTGAATAAAAGATCTCCTTTAAGCAAGTATCCTGGTGTCGTGAAATGCACGTGGTCTTTTTTCATCAATCCATGATCATACCAGGTTCTGCAAGATCTAAATCCTCCCATTACCGAATAGAAATCCCATACGGCGCACCCAAAATCTTCTGACAGTTCAAAGATAACCTTTTCCATGAGTCCGGTATTCTCATTCAGGTATTTTTTATGCATGTAACTATCATTGGGAACTGTCAGGAGGATGGCTGCACCCGGGAGGGTTTTCTTTATTTTCATGAGCAAGTGCTCATAATTTGCTTTATACACGTGAGGATTGAAATATTTTGTATTCGCATCATTGGTGCCAATAGAAATAATAATCCAATCGGGTTGCATGATAGTTAAATGTTTTTCAAACAAGTTGCATTTAAGAAAAGAAAATAAGCTAGAACCATTCACCCCAACGGAATTATATACTATACCCGGGTCATCACTTTCCAGTAAAAGCCCGTACAATACAAAATCTTTCTGATCCGCTTTGTCAGCGGAAAAACCAACATTTATACTGTCCAAAAACTCATTAT
>CAZOSQ010000479.1:0-2801 GCA_964582245.1 uncultured Bacteroidales bacterium
TCAAGGGTAGTGTAGTAATTTTCCACTTGATTTTTTTTCTGTTCTTTAATGGATAATAGGTTGTTGCCGGTTAATTCCTTGATGGTATTCTTGGTGAAGAAAAAACTTATCCATAGGAAGATAACAAAAGACACGAGTAAAATCCCGGCTACTAAAAAAAACATTTTTTTCCTGATGGACATATTTTTCCATTTAGGAATCGCACGTGTATTTTTTTCAAAGGATTTTCTCATTTCTATTATCATTTTGCGTGGTCGGTATACCGCGGCACCTTATGATTTCTTTTATTAATATAATAAATCAAATTTCCACCCGCGGTTTGGTGAATTTACGAAAAAAATGGAAAAACGTTGTTAGTTAAGCAAGGGATTTTAGTTTGATTTTGTAAAAACACGTGAGATTAATGATGCTTAAAAGAATTTACCCGTTGATTGGTGTCTATGACGAGGTGGAAAAAAAGGTTTTTGCCAAAGATTTTAAATGGTGCTGAGTATGAAAGTCCAAGTTTCAGAGAAAAAATTGATTATAGATTAATTCTGTAATTCATTGTTTTAATGAAAATTATAAAAAATTAAATACCATTTTATACTGAAAAATCAAGATGATTTTTATACTTTTGATTCCTATTGTTTTGTATTAAATTATTAATAAGTTTATTAACCTCTAATTTTATTAAAATGAAACGTTTTTACCTAATTATTGCATTATCATGTATTTTTCACTTGATGAAGAGCCAGGATGGCCAATTTCAAACCGGGAACATCGCCCGTTATTCCCCTGCCTGTCCTTACCCTTTTGATCACGATCAAAAAAACGGGACCATGGTTACGGTTCGTCTTACGGGAGATGAGTACTCCCACGCGTTAGAAACCGTTGATGGTTATACCGTGCTTTATAACGATAATGATGTACTGGAATATGCCCAGTTATCATCAAGTAACCAGTTGGTTCTCTCGGGAATCGTGGCCAAAAATGAATTTGAAAGATCAAGCAAGGAAAAACAATACCTGGAAAAGATCGGCAAACATTTAAGGGAAAAAGATGGCCATTACAAATTGGGAACCATTGACCAGTATGGATTTGTCACGGCCCAGTTTCCCAAGAGCGGCACAAACAAGATGTTATTGATCCTGGCGAATTTCGCTGATCAAACCACCTCGGTCACCATGGAAGAGTTTGACGCTTTAATGAACCAGGAGGGATATAATGTAAATGGTTCCACGGGAAGTTTCCGTGATTATTACATGGATAATTCTTATGGCGACCTCGTGGTTAACACGGAAGTTACTCAATGGGTTACGGTGCCAAACTCCCGTGCATATTATGGGGGGACAAAAGGAAATAATAATTGGGCCCAATTTGCGAAGGATGCCATCCGGGCCGCTGAAGATGCAGGAGTGGACTTCTCCAGGTACGACAATGACCGTGATGGTATAGTGGATGGCATTGCCATTATACACCAGGGCCCCGGTCAAGAAGAATCAAGTAATGCAGAACATATTTGGTCGCATAACGGGGATATCTCTTACCTTGAACTAGAGTATGACGGGGTGAAAATCGGTCAATACACCTTGCAACCCGAGACTTTTGACGGGAATATAACAGGTATTGGAGTTATCTGCCACGAATTTGGCCACATGCTGGGGCTCCCCGATTTTTATGATACAGATGATAAAAAAGATACCCCGGGTACAGGCCATTGGGACTTGATGGCCGCGGGGAACTGGAACAACTTTGGAAAAACACCGGCCAGTTTAAATGTTTGGGAGAAAAGGAGCCTGGGATGGTTAGAGCCAAGGGAGCTGGTAGGAACAGGCAGCTACAGTTTAAAGAATATAGCCCAATTTAACGAGGGTTTCTATTTCAGGACAAAGACCACGGGAGAGGTTTTCATGCTGGAAAACCGCCAGCAGATACCCGGCACCTGGGACGAGCACCTGCCCGGGCACGGTTTGCTCATTTACCACGTGGACAACGCGAGGATAAACGATTTTTACCCGGCTAATATTATTAACAACGACCCTAACCACCAGGGGCTTGATATCGAGGAGGCGGATAACACGACCGCCAATGAAGCCGGTGACCCTTTTGGATCCTTGGTGACTTCTTTCACTGACGAAACCGCGCCAAACGCGAAGTCTTATGCCGGTGAAGACTCGGATATGCCCATCATGAACATTACAGAATCTAACCATATCGTGTCTTTTAACGTGATGGACGAGAGGATGGTCTATGCTGATTTTTCCTCCGACAGGCGGGCAGTGTATTTGAACGGGACAGTGACCTTCACCGATGAATCCTACGG
This sequence comes from uncultured Bacteroidales bacterium, assembly GCA_964582245.1. Lineage (GTDB taxonomy): Bacteria > Bacteroidota > Bacteroidia > Bacteroidales > CAZOSQ01 > CAZOSQ01. The sequence continues at coordinate 2,306 of CAZOSQ010000479.1, forward strand.
TACGCCGGATGCCTGGCATTGGGAATTCCCGGGAGGCATCCCCTCGACAAGCACGGAACAAAACCCCACCGTGCAATATCCCGAGGCAGGCCGGTACAATGTAACTTTAAAAGTTTCCAATGTTAATGGTGAAGACGAGATCACCAAGAGGGTTTACATTTCGGTAGTGGATAATACTGGCCCCAGGTTGCATACCAGGGGGAATATCTGGTATTTCGGGGGATGGGATTATGGTAGTTCACCTGAATATTTGGGAGCTGGTCTTGATTTTAGTTATGCCACTAAAGATGTACCGCCTATCGCTTTGACCGATTGTAAAATGGAAACCAGGGAAGGATGTGCAGTAATGACTGATAAAACAACAGGAAGCCTAATTCTTTATACTGATGGTAGACAAATATGGGATAATCAACACAATGTTGTTGTTTCTGGATTACTTGGAAATGTTTCCGCTTCGCAGTCAGCAATAGTAATTCCTAAGCCAGGCTCTGATAAT